>JABSQL010000385.1 GCA_013215865.1 Candidatus Margulisiibacteriota bacterium | reverse complement strand
ATCTTACCAACCCGGAAACTCTCCGCCCAGTTTTGATAAACAAATTGTAAGAGACTATTTAGAAACATCCGGATGGAATAAACAACCCCCAGCGCCTCGTCTACCTGAAGAGATTATCCAAAAAACTGCTGAAGAGTATCAGCGTATCCAGTCCCTTATTCTCTCACAAGATTATCCCTAGGAAGTTCTTTATTTAAATCTTTGATTTTCTCTACCATAACAGAAGAGGGCGTATTGCCTAGTTTTGTACTCAATGCCAAATATTCTTCATACACATTTTTGACGGTACTCCTAAATAACGCTTTGGCGTTTTGATACTTAAAATTAGTGAGTGCAATGTATGAGCTGGCTTCCGAAACACCGCCCGAAATCAGATATGACACATCATGACCCTGTGACTCTTTTTCTTTTTTGATATCCACTGGATTTAGTACGGTTGGGTCTCTTTTGTACAAGGTTACAAATTCTATGTATAGGTTCTTACAAAAGTTGGATTGCTGTTTCATAGTGCCCCTGTCTCCACCATCCTGCAAACTATTAGGAGACTCCCCCACAGCCTTAAGAATGGCCATACTGTGCTCAAGATTATCAGTGAGTAGCGCAAAGTGATTGGTGGCATCATTTTTCTTTAATAGGGCCAATGCTTTAATCTCATCCGGTAGGGTTTCTGTATCCAAAATCTGCCATAACGCATTCTCTTCTACATCACTGCCATTAATAAGGGCCATCAAGACCTGCTTATTTTCTTTTGACAGCTTTGTTTCAGATAAATCGTAAAGGGTCACGAATTTTGCAGCCTTTTGAGAAGGGGTTCCTGTTTCTGCCTTCTTTATCCTATCTTGAAATTGGGTTTCAGAAATAATGTCATCTCCATTCGAATAAATCATGACCTGTTTCCAGGAGTGTCCGGTGTCCAGATACCCACATTGGTGATAACCTTCTTCCAGAAACTGTGTGTGAATATCTTGGGTGGCTTTATCTACCTTCTCTGTGTCTTCAAGGCAAATACGAGATGCATAATGATGTAGCATAGACCGTTTTTCCTGTCCCATTGCGTGGGCCAAAATAATAAATGCCCCTGTTTCAGAGATATGGTCTCCTGATGTTAGAAATTGAATCCCTTTCTCTTGATCATGTGAGGGTAACTGTTTCACATAGTGATTCAATAATTCCGAAATACGATCTGGTTCAAAAGCAAACAGAATATTTTGAGCCATAAGGGTCGTCATCCCAGGAAAAGCCTTAAGAAAAGACTTCCTATCGGGATACGCACTTAAAAAAGCTTTGGATATGACATTTATCATTTATACTAATATTAAAGCATATTTGAGATACTATGAACTACAAACAAACTATTATCGATCATCTTAAAAAAAATACCCTGTTATATATTCTTCTTTCAGGAATAATAGTGTGGAACCTTTTTTGGATTACAAAAATATGGCAATTAGCCATACTCTATCCTTACAGACTGCACTATGGAGAAGATGTTTTACTTGAACAGGCCAGACTGTTTAGTGAAGGGTCATTCCCCTATACCCCACTGAGTCAATACCCGCTTACTGTGGGACTTTATATGCCTTTTTTCTCTTTACTTTCCGCCATAGGCATTAAGATTTGGGGCGTTTCCTTCATGGCAGGAAGAATTGTAACGGTTATATCTACCATTGGTATTAGTACTTGTATGTTTTTTCTGTTGAAGATTATAAATAATTCTCGTGTGTCTTGGGCAGGGTGGATTGCAGGAGGCCTTTTTCTGTTAAGTCCTATCGTCATGATGTGGAGTCAAATTGCTCGGGTGGACATGCTGGGATTACTTTGGACCGCACTGGGCCTATTATGGTTCATAAGAACTTATCCCAAAGGAAAATGGATGGTGTCGATCATTTTTTTTCTATTGGCTTTTTATACTAAGCAGTCCTATCTTTCTGCTCCCGCCGCCATCACCTGCTATTTGGCCTTTGTAAATCGTCGTCATATGATCTATTTTTTCCTTGCATTCTCAGGAGGACTATTGGGCATATTTGGCCTTCTAAATGTGTTAACAGATGGGCAATTCTATTTCCACATGATTACCGCCAATCAAAATACAATGGACTTCCACTATTATCTCAGTCTATTGAAAAAACTATTTCTTCAGCATAAATCGATCATGATTTTATGCCCGTTGACAGTGGCATTATGCATCAAAAAAAAGGCGTATCGACTATGGATTATTTATCTCTCAATCTCTTTTTTAGCGGCCACATCCATTGCAAAACACGGTTCTAATTTAAATTACTTTTTAGAATTAATCTTTGCCATGTGTCTCATGATGGGACTTTTATTTCATCGCCTTCATGACCTAAAAAAGCCTCTTATCAAAATCATTTCTCTATCTGTTGTATCCTTGATGCTCTTTTTTCCCATATTCAAGACCAGAGCCCTTTACCCTACGTATTCTCACAACAGAAAAATCCAATTAAACAATATCCAAAAAATAAACCAATATACCTCTAAAATCATTAATCAAGTCAAAGGACCAATTGTTTCAGAAGATATGGCCCTGCTTGTCCTGAATCATAAGCCTATTCTGTACCAACCATTTATTATTTCTCAGCTAACAAGGGAAAAAAAGTTTGATGAAAGGCCCTTACTATCTGATATAAATCGACGGGTCTTTCAGGCGGTTATTCTAAATTTTGATATCCTCAAAAAGGACCATACAACCCACTTTTCTGAAGGAATGGTTACTGCTTTTAGAAAACATTACCGATTGTATCAACGAGTAGGGTATAACTATATCTACCTTCTAAATCCCCGTTTGAGACTTGAGGGCGAGTAGTGTGGGGTTGTCTCCATACTGAATGATCACCTCCTTTTGGATGAGGTTTTCAATCAATGCTTTTGTCTCTTCTGGGTTTAAATCCAATACATTACACAACCCATCTAATGTTTGTTCACCGACTATTTTGAGGTGAATGTATACCGTCTTTTCCTTCTCGTTGAGGGCAAGGGATTGTACATGAGGATCCATTAACTGGGACACAGAAATTGGGTACCGAAAATCGTTTACCACTTCTTTTGGAGAAATCTCAATACGAGGACCTACTCTTGCACCCGCTTTGACAACACTACCCTCACCAAGTGTTGCATGAGAACCAATGACACCTAACTTTTCTACTGTTACTTGCTGTTCCAACGTGCACCCCTCAGACACCACACACTTGTGAAGATGTGAAGACGCGCCCACTTTCGTTCCCTGCTCTACTATACTGTGTTCAATTTTAGACCCTTTTTCGATGGTAACATGGTCGTGAATAATGGTCGAAGGACCCACGATGACATCTGGACCGAGTACGCACCCTGTTCCCAAAAAATAAGGC
Source organism: Candidatus Margulisiibacteriota bacterium (assembly GCA_013215865.1). Lineage (GTDB taxonomy): Bacteria > Margulisbacteria > Marinamargulisbacteria > DT-59 > DT-59 > DT-59. Next base: position 55 of record JABSQL010000385.1, on the reverse strand, counting down.
GGGACCAACACGGCTGTGGGATCAATTTTGTTATTGGTTTTTATCCGAGATATAT
>JABSQL010000384.1 GCA_013215865.1 Candidatus Margulisiibacteriota bacterium | reverse complement strand
TTTATCCACTAGCTGAAGATCTTTAATATCATATTTTTCTTTGAGCTTTTGGATCGCATAATTGAAGGCATCTTGTCGGTTTAATATCACCACAACATCACGATTAGGATCAATCATATCCAACTTGTCTATAAATATCCGCCCGCCCTGTGTCTCATTTAGGGCCCGTCCACTCTTCCAGGACTTATATACAGGGTCTGCATAAAGCGAAAAACTCACACTATTCCACCATACTTTTTGGCCACTTGCCCCATTTGAAAATATCACCAACCTGCGATTGAGATTCCGAATCACTTCAATATCCTCTGCCGTCCCCATATACCCACCTAAAAAACTGGACCTCAACTGGTTTGCACCTATAAATGTCATGATACATAGTCCGCAAATAATCACACCAAACCCCTTCATAAAGGATTTTGAAGTCACCTTGTCTTTAAGCGAAGTAGCAATCCCACCCAATATACCCACATAAGCCAGTCCAAAATACCACTGAGAATAATGATGAATAAAACTCAGGTTCCGAAAGACACCAATCCAGAGGGACGCTGACACGATCATGACCCACCCTAAAAAGGTTAAATAATTAAACGATACTGGTATAAACGCCACCAACACAAGGGCCATTATTCCCATACATACCGCATTGACGGTCATAAAATTCATGGAGAAAAATCCGAGTTGTTTCTTCAACCATCCCATATGTGTCACCACATCTAATCCCTTACTCATTCGATCTTTGGTAATTCGCTGGATTGTTTCCGGGGTGAAGCCCAACATATACATCACCGAAAAGTTAATGATGATGCTGGTCATCGATACCCCCAACGCCCACCAAACAACGGTTCCAAATTGGGGGTCTTTTCGTTTAAAGAATAGATAAATCACCATAAATAAGGCCGGCACATAGGCCCCCCACCCAGAATGAAATAGAAAAAACAACGATACCAAGAACATCCGTCGGTATACCACCCCCTTGGGAATGGCTGTCATAAAATAAAAGGTGAGTAATACACACAATGTGACCATCACTTCATGCTTAAATACGTCCTGATACATAAAGTTAAGGGGCAATAAAATATAGAGCAGCGTCAAACCCGCTGATACCCATAACCGCCCTGAAACTGTATATATAAGCTGGAATAATACAATGGTAATCATCAAAGATAGAAATAGTGTATAGGTCCGCGGTACCCAGTCATGATAACCTACAATACTTGTATACATCTTAAACAAAGTCGTTGGTAATACAGGATGATCTGGATAGTGGTTTAATGTGTGAATGGTGCCATCTTCATGATAACCATAACTGGCCAAGCCAAATATTTTGAGCGGACTTTTAATGGTATCATCATTGCTATGAACCGCCATTCGTGTAAAATTTGCATTATCATAAAACCAATGCAACCGGCCATCTATAAACGGCAAATCTAATCGGGGCAACGTAATTAATATTTGACATAACAGCAAGACCCCAACCAAACATAACTGTTTCCAATGTTTACTTAAAAAGCCCATGAAACACATTAAAACATAGAAAGAATTCTATTCCAACAACGAAGCCGCTATAATAGGGTGTATGCATCCAAAACCAACCCTGCTCTTCGACGGCGATTGTGGCTTTTGTAAAACTTGGATTCGATATTGGCAGTCTTTAACCGGCTCTCTTATTCGATATGTTCCATTTCAAAATGCAGCAAAAGAATACCCCCAACTATCCAGAGAGGCATTATCAAAAGCCATTCATTTTATCGACTCAAACGGACAAGTGACCACCGGTGCCCATGCTGTATTCGACACACTAAACCATGCAAGGCACCCTCTTGGACTCTGGTGCTACACACATATTCCTGGCTTTAAGTGGATGTCAGAATATTTCTACATGGTTGTTGCCCAAAACCGAACCGTTTTCTCTCTACTCACAAAATGGTTTATAGGAAATAGCCCCGAACCGCTCCTGATTCAGAAAACAAGGTGGCTATTTCTCAGAGGGTTTGGACTGGTTTCGATGTTGGTCTTTGCCTCTCTCATTCCTCAAATTCAAGGACTGTTTGGATCCCAAGGTATTTTACCCATCCAGGACTATATTCTCCATGTAGAAAAAGGGCTGGGAGTATCTCGCTTTTGGCAATACCCGACCCTGTTGTGGACATTTCATTCCGACATGATAT
>JABSQL010000383.1 GCA_013215865.1 Candidatus Margulisiibacteriota bacterium | reverse complement strand
TAGTTTCTTATTTAAGGATTTAGAGGTTAGTTCTCTTGGGTTAAAATTGAGCCCTTCGTTACGGGGTAATTACTCGCAAAATAAGTTTATTGATTTTGTAGATGGCTCAGATGATTTCTCGAAAAATAGTATTCCTGGAATACCAACCTATAAAGCTAATCTTGGTTTAGAGGCAATATATCGGAATAGGGTCTATTCTATCCTAGATTATCAGATGGTAGGAAGTCAATGGCTAAGCGATGTTAACTCGCTGCAGTATGGCAGCTACGAGTTATTTAATGGTAAAGTAGGATATAAGAATGCTTCTAAAAATGTAGATCTGTATTTTGGCGTCAATAACATTTTAAACGAGAAGTATGCCTCTATGATTTTGATTAATGCATCTGGCTGGGGTGGTAAAGAACCTCGTTATTATTATCCAGGTATGCCTCGCAATATCTATTTTGGATTTAATAAAAAATTCTAAGGTTCAATCTATTTACTTCTTAAAGCAGAATTCCTTTATTATTCAACTAATAAAGTATCCTAAAACTTTATACTCTGTACAAGCACGTATTCTAGAGACTGGTTCTCATTGGATTATGTGCGTGATACAGGTGTGGTAAAGATAAAAATGAGTCCTTTTCTTCTTTTAGTAGTTATGCTATGTATGGCCTTATTTCTCTCTGTGAAAAATGCGCATGCTCAAAAAGCGATCATTCTAACGAACCTAAAAATATTTAAATCCGAAACGTTTAGATTAAATTCAAAGCTGTCGTTTAAGAGCGAAGAACATCCCATGGGTAAAAAGAGTGTTGTCCGGTATATTTTCAAAGATTAATTTAGACTTAAGGATGGAACTGTAGTTCTTCTTGTGGAGATTCGTTCCCTTAAGAGTCAATCAAATTTTAAGAAGGCACTACAGGTTGGAGGTGCGCAATGGGTATTGGTTGGCGTTTTAGCTCTAATGGCAGGTAGCGATAACCGGTACATTAGATAATACAGCCCTCTATATTGGGTCTGGTGTTCTTATTGCAGGAGCAATCCCATTTGTTTTTCCAAAGAAGAATCATCGCATCGGACCAAAATGGAAATTGCAGATAAGGTAAGCTTGTCTTGGATAGGCTTAAAAGCAACTCTATCTTTGGTTTGTGAGTAAAACCCTTTTAATCATATTATTCCTGTGTCCAATTAGTCTCCTTGCTTGGTTTGGCGAGCCAGATAGTTCGTTGGCTAACGATTACTCAAAGCAGGGCCAGTTATATATTAATTGGGGGTGGAATCGAACATTCTATATGAATTCGGATATTCGATTTAGAGGAGACGGTTACGATTACTCTCTGTCAGATCTGTCTTCTAGAGATCGTCAAGTTGGATTTTCTGTAGATAATTATTTGAACCCTAAGTGGTTATTGTTGCCACAAACGAATGCTCGTATTGGGTATTCCATAAACGATAATTACACTGTGTCAGTAGGTTTGGATCGTATGAATTGCATTTTTGTAATCCCAGACTCTTTAACTATTGCTGGCGAAATTAGTGGTGCAGGTAGAAAGTATTCTCCGATGTATGATAATGAAATAGCCTACAGTGAAGATTTTATAAAACAATATGTGTTGGATGGAATTAGTTATTTGAATTTTGGATTTGGCAGATCAGCTCAGATCGTAAAAAGCAAGGAGTCCTTTAAATTGCCAATCTCTA
>JABSQL010000382.1 GCA_013215865.1 Candidatus Margulisiibacteriota bacterium | reverse complement strand
ACTAGCCATTAATCTGAAAATTTAGACAGTTAAGCTCACTTTGGTAGATTTTATTGCTGATTCGGGTCTAATCTCTACTATACCCAGACAAATCTCTTTGGTATAACAAACATATAAACAATAAAAAATCTATTCATTGATTGTTATATTGAACATCTATCCTAAAACCTTCATGGGATTCTGACTTTTTCATGCTAGATTTCTGGCAACTGAAATTTTCCCATACCCAAATTCCCTTAGCCTCTTAATATATATGAGGCTAAGCTTTCTTCGTTTAAACAGACACTCAAATACCGTCTAATATAAAACCCAAATCTTTTCAGATAATCACCTTATTTGAAAGAGGGCTCTAAAATAAATTAATGGAGGAATGCTTTAGCCTATTTACTCATTTCACGAAAAATCCAAGTATATTTTCACATAAAACAACCAAATAATACAATTTAAAACACTTGGCTATATTGGTTGTTTAGTTAATCTAAAAAATCACATTATTCTAACAAAAACACCTCTTGACAACACTATATACCCACATAAAACCTATTTTTAAGAGCATTACGGTCATTTAAAAATAAATCACAAAACGTATAGCGAGACTTTAAACTTTGTATATATTAATCGTATGTTAAAATTGACATCCAACATTTATTCTCCAGGAAATAGCCAATATTTAACATTTTTGAATATTCAGCGGTGGGGCTACTTTAATCCCCAACTTACCTCCAACTGCTCCACCGCTGAATTTCAATACCAACAAACCAAATAAGGTCTTGATAAATGAACGGAACAAAAAAAATTAACGTAGCGATTGTAGGGCTTGGATTTGGCTCTGAATTTATACCTATCTATCAAAGACACCCGGCTGCAAATATGTACGCCATCTGTCAGAGAAATGAAGAAAGCCTAAACAAAGTTTCATCTGAATATGGCATCCAAAACTGTTTTACAAGCTATGAGGATTTATTAGCAGATCCAAACGTAGACGCTATTCACATCAACACTCCCATCGATTCTCACGCAAAGTTATCCATTCAAGCACTAAAGGCAGGCAAACATGTGGCCTGCACAGTTCCCATGGCAACCTCTGTTGAAGACTGTCAAAAAATTGTAGAGGCCCAAAAGGCCTCTGATAAAGTTTATATGATGATGGAAACCGTTGTTTACAGTCGAGAATATTTATTTGTAAAAGAAATGTATGACAACGGTGAACTTGGTAAAGTTCAATTTTTGCAGGCAAGTCACCAACAAGATATGGACGGATGGCCTAGCTATTGGAAAGGCATGCCTCCTATGTATTACTCAACACATTGTGTATCACCCTGTTTAGCCTTAGTAGGCAAAGATGCAGAATACGTCACCTGTATGGGCTCAGGAACGATTCGCAAAGAACTCGCTGATATACACAACTCACCTTTTGCTATTCAAGACACCCATATAAAACTTAAAGACTCAGACCTCAGCGCAAGAGTTTACAGATCCTTATTCGATACCGCGAGACAGTATCGAGAAAGCTTTGATGTTT
>JABSQL010000381.1 GCA_013215865.1 Candidatus Margulisiibacteriota bacterium | reverse complement strand
CAGTGTGTTCCGTAGAATTGTCCATTTCTTGATGTGTATAAAAGACAACTGCTTGCTTTCCATCATGCTCTTTTCCTATGTTCATTCCAAAAATCGTATCATGTGCTCCTTCATGGTCATAAACTTCAAGTTCATCCTTCTTTGTGTCAAACACCATAACTGACAGACATTTAGCCTCAGCTGGAGGATAAACTCTGCCGTTTTCTACTGATGTAAAATAAACTGAATTATAGTGTGAGGGGATATAATAGTGCTCCAGTAACTCTTTACGGAGACTGCGCACGGCTCTACCCTGTTTGGTTAGGCCGCGACTTTTATTTCGAAATTGAATTTTACCACTGTTTTTACAGCGATCTATCATCGTATGTAAAGAGGGATTCTCAATATGAAATTTACCTTTATTTGTATATTTTGCTAAGCGATCACACCAAATATCGGTTCGTCCAATATTTATCATAGGCAAAGACGCCGATCCACTGGTCCAATCAAATGTATAACCATGGAAGCGTATGCTGTGTGTATCGTAATCAATAAAAGCTTTTCCGGATTCTAAAAAAATAGAACCTAACAACAAACCAATCTGGGCATTGTTAACGATTTGAACTTTTATAATGGGCCATCCCCCGTCTCCAAGAGCTAAGGATGTTTGGGGGCTAACATGCTTTATATCAGGGAATATCGGTAAGTAGACTGATTTCACGGGCTTCCGAACAGAGCCTGCTCCAAATTGAAATCGCAGGTTGTCAGGACGACAATATTGTATTGTGTCTTTAAACCCACCATCTTTTAAAGCTCGCAGGTATGCATTGAGCCATTTCTTTGAGCATAGGAATCCACCGTTAAAACCAGTATCAATCGTCATTTCGTGAGTATCCTGTATTGTGCAAGAATTGACGTTGATTAACTGATCATCATTATAGTCTACTGACCATGCACGCACGGTCAAGACGTGTTTCGTACAGTCGTGATGTTCTCCTTGGGAGAATATTGCTGCACAATAATTACATGTGAAAGCTGCTTTTTTCGATGACTTGGTAAATGGTTTTGTAGGTTTCTTTTGAGGGGCGAATTTAGGTTTCTGTTGTGGAAAATTAGGAGTTCTAGACGTCTGTTGTCGAGGGCAATTGTATGAAAGATGTTCTTTAGAGGCACATTTTATGCATTGACGCGGTACTTTGCATGCGTTTGCAAAATGTCCTTTTGACAAGCAATTGTGACATAAGATATCACGGTTACCACCCTTTTGAGTGAAACGGTTTCCCTTACCAGTACCAAAAGAGCCTTTTTTCCCCTTCTTACCTTTTCCTTTACCTTTTCCTTTCTTTCCTTTACCTCGTCCAGAAGAAGAAAATTTGCCGCGTCCCTTTTGGAACTTTCCACGGCCTTTTCCCTTACGAGGACGCCAACTACTTTTCCAAGCACGCTTCTGATTCCATTGTCCTTGTTGTTTAGTCCATAAAACAAAGACATCCTGTCCGTCAGTATCCATTTCATTTGGTTGTTCCTCATACGGGTCAACCTGGCTATCTATTTCTACTGAATTCCAGTCTTCATCGAAGTACTGAGGATCCATGTCATCCTCGTGTTCGTTCGATGACCATTGGTCATCATTCCAATCATCTTCGTTATACTGCTGTGTATAATAGACATTGGAAGTTTCTGGCCAATCATAATAAGGATCGGTATAATCCCAATCATTATCTTCTTCCTGACTAGCAGTTACATCAGAATCAGGATCAAGATCTTGATCCCCTTCTGAATATTCACGGGAACTATCACTCTGCTGTTCAGTCTGAAATGCATAATTTGTCTTTCCTCGTCTGTTGCGATAACCAGACTGAGTAAAAGTACGTCGGTCCTTAAACCGATTGTTTTTTCCTTTTGATCGTTTACCTTTTCCACGTGATTTACTGCCATAGCGTTGATCTGTCCTATAAGTCTTCTGTTTTGGAAAAACAGTTCTTCCCAGATCAATGCCATATGTTTGCTCGTGAATAAATGTTAGCAAAAATGATCTTATGTCCCTATATGTTTGCATATAAGGCTGTAAAATACGGTGATCACGCATTAAGCGTACACCACTCATAAAGGTATCACGAATCAATAAAGGGTCTAAATGAGCTCTTGTTTTCCAAAGCTTCTCCAATACCGCTTCAAATCGTCTTATAAATTCTAAATATGATTCTGTTTCGGGCCTCTGTAAGGCCAGAAACTTTTTATATAGTCGAGGCAATTCGTCTTTCGGATTCTTGCCATACTCAGCTTTCATTAGTTTAACGATTTCTAAAGGAGTTTTACATAGCTTGACTAATTCTTGTACATGGTATGGCCATTTCGTTGTCATTAAAAGAACTGACACTTGTGGCTTAAATCCACCATGCAAAGTAAGCCATTTTGCTATCTGAGCACGCCATTGGCGGTAATCTTTAGAGTGACCTGAAAACCAAGGCGGATCAGAATATTTCTTCTGTTGTTCGTTAAGTGTGAAATCTATTTCCTGTAAATCTGCATCTGTATCTGATGCTTCCTGTGTTAATTCATTT
>JABSQL010000380.1 GCA_013215865.1 Candidatus Margulisiibacteriota bacterium | reverse complement strand
GCCGACTAAAATAATATCTGGCTTTGTACTGGATATATCTTGGATAATCGATTCCATTTCTTTTTCTGAAATATATCCATGACTTACACCCAGTACTTTAGATTGGGGAAATTGTTTGGAGACCATTTCCTTAGCCTTGTCTGCAACGCCTTTTTTTCCACCTAAAAAATAGAAAGAAAATTGATTCTCTTTAAGTAACCGATAAACTAAATCGATGCCACTTATACGAGATGCTGGATGTTTCTGCGCCCATTTTGCAGCCAATGTCAGCCCAATACCATCTGACACGATTAACGCACTTTTTTGAATCACTTTTTTAAGTGCTGCATCTTTTTCTGCTTTAGCCATTATTTCAGGATTTAAAGTGGTAACCACATGATATTGTCCTGAATGTAACAACCCTTTAATGTGGGTGATTAACTCTTGAATATCCATTGTGGAAATCTGATACCCTAATAAAGATAAGTAATGTGTCATGAGGCGTGTTTCTCAAGTATAGACTGATTTACTTGTGCTTGCTTCACAAGAACCTGTGTCCGGGAAATGAGGGTTTTCTGGAGGGCCACATAATTTTCTTTAATATATTCGAACGATTGAGATATTTCCGATTGAGATATTTTACCTCTAACATCCACACAAGGCTGGCCAAGAGATTGGGCCAAATGCAACACTTTATCATCATAAGCCAAGGCCAAAAATGGACACCCTGACAAACTGGCGGCAACTAACGAATGATATCTCATACCAATTACGATCGTAATGTTAGGCCAGGTAACCGTTTTTTCTACCCATTGTTGGTTCATATCATGGATATCAATCGCTTCAAATGCTGGATCCAAGGAGTAAAAATAATGGCTATCTTCACTGGATTGAAGATCTAAAAATATAAGAGGTTTAAGTTGTAAAACAAACTCAGAAATATGCTGCCAGTTTTTCTTGGGAATAGGTACTTTTCGAATTGACAGCCCTATCTTGTGCTCAGGAATCTGTGCTTTAGGTATTGTAACAATGGCATTATCAAACACCATATCTGCTGATAGGTGAATATCTGTTTTGACCTTTAGGTTCTGCTTTAACAAGTGAAATGATGCCTGATCTCTGACAGTGATATCCGTTGTTTGATTCAAAATAACTTGCGTAATGCATTTTGAAAAAGGTCGGGATACAGGCCCGACTCCCTGAGACAATAGAATCGATTTTTTCGAAAATAATTTTGCCAGTAAAAGTATAAATAAATAGTAGTATAAGCTAAGAGATGAGGTCACATCTTGTATGAGGCCTCCCCCCCCAAATATAACCAAATCACAATTTTTAACACCGATCAATAAATCTACTGGAGAAAATCGGCTGATAGAGTTGAATTTCCCTGATTGATTGTGGGGATAGACAACTGTAATCAAGGGATTATTGTAAACTTTTGAAAGAAGGGAAACCGTATTTAAAAGGCACTTCTCATCTCCTGCATTTTGAAACCCATAATAGCCAACAATCAGGATTCGCTTCTGAGAAGTCATGAAGAAATATGGTTACATCTATTGAGGTGAAGGTGTCATGTCAAATTGAACATGATGCTTTTTCAATCGTGATATAGCTTCTACTAGTTTCTCTTCCGGGGTTGTTATAGAAATTCTAAAATAACCTTCTCCAGCACTTCCATATCCACTACCAGGAACCACCAAAACCCCCGTATTTTCCAAAAGGTCCATTGAAAACTGCTCAGATGTTTTATTTCCAGGCACTTTAGCCCAAATATAGAATGTCGCCTTGGGCGCTTCCAAATTCCACCCAAGTTGGTTCAATCCGTTCACAACAATATCCCGTCTCTTTTGATACAATTGATTTTGTGATTTTACAAAAGGTTTGTAATTTTTCAAAGCGGCGATGCCTGCCCGCTGTACGGCCTTAAAAATACCGGAATCAATATTGGTTTTAATTTTCCCCAAGGCTTGAACAGCTTCAGAATGGCCCACGGCCATTCCAATTCGCCACCCTGTCATATTAAACGTTTTAGATAAAGAATGAAATTCAATCGCAATCTCTTTTGCACGATTAAATTCCAAAATACTTCTGGGTTTATATCCGTCATAATATACTTCGGTATACGCCGCATCCATACAAATTAAAATGTCATGCTTAAGTCCAAATTCAATGGCCTGTTGCAAAAAGTCATCTGTGGCAATGGCTCCAGTTGGGTTGTTGGGATAGTTCAGAAATAACATATTTGATTTAGACAATACCGCAGGATCAATGTTAGATAGATCCGGTTGATACCCATTGGACTCTGTCACAGGCAAAAAGTAAGGTTCTCCTCCTGCAAAAAGGGTTGCAACTTCATATACGGGATAACCGGGGTTTGGTAGTAAGGCAATATCACCTGGATCTAAAAAGGTCATGAAAGCGTGTGCAATACCTTCTTTTGACCCAATAAGAGACAAGACCTCATTATTGGGGTCCAAGCTGACATTAAATCGATCTTGGTACCAATCTGAAACAGCCTGTCTAAATTCTGGGCTTCCATTATAAGATGGATAATCATGGGTACTTGGATCCTTAATCGCTTCTGTCATGGCGTCCAAAATATAATCTGGCGTAGGAAGATCGGGATCACCAATGCCAAGATCAATGATATCAATTCCTTTTGCTTTGGCTTCGCCTTTTTTTCGATCAATTTCAGCAAATAGATACGGGGGTATTTTTTTTATTCGTTCAGATTTTTTCATAAGGTAACCTCTAATTCAATATTTACCTTCCCTGAAAAAACAGTTTCAGAAGGGCCTGTCATGATAACATGGTTGTCTTGAGCCTGCCATTCTATCGTTAAGTCTCCACCAGGCAAGTGAATAAGGGCTTTTCGGTCCAACTTTTCGCACAACACACCCGCAACCAACGTCGCACATGCCCCTGTTCCACAAGCGAGTGTTTCTCCAGCACCTCTCTCCCAAACAATCATAACGGCTTCGGTGGGTGACATGACCTGAACAAATTCTGTGTTTACTTTTTCAGGAAATGCAAGATGGTTCTCAAATTTAGGTCCCCATTTAACAACGTCTATTGTTTTAAGATCGTCTACAAAAACCACCGCATGAGGATTCCCCATAGAGACAGCGGTGACATTAAAGGACGTACCCTCAATTTCAATAGGTTCCAAAATAACGTTTTCATTTGAGGCTCCTGACATGGGTATTTTTTGGCGTTCT
>JABSQL010000038.1 GCA_013215865.1 Candidatus Margulisiibacteriota bacterium | reverse complement strand
GGTGTTTCCATCCGTATCAACAGCTCGATACAGATATTTCCATTTCCCATTAACTTTGATGTAAGTCTCATCCATTCGCCAGCTTCTCCCCACTTGTTTTTTCCGTTTCCTAAACTCTGATTCCAGTACCACCGAAAACGTTATCACCCACCGATTGAGTGTCGCATGATCTATTGTTTTCAAGCCTCTATCCTTTAATATCTCTTCGATGTCTCTGTAGCTCAACGCGAATCGGCAATACATATACACTGCATGCATTATGATCTCTGCTGGATATTTGTATCCTTTGAATCGCTTTTTATGTTTTCGATTGATCTTCATTTTTTACTGATTCCCCCAGTGTCTTTTCCTGTATCTTAGCACTTTATGCCTACCCGTGCGACAGAACCCCATCTATCTCATTGTCTCCAATATTAACGAAAGTATTAACTCTATGAAATATAAAATTGTCAGAGCTTAAATCATCTACATGAATCCCAGAAAAGGTAATAAATCTGCTTTCTGATAAAGTGATTATTACCGAATCATGATCCTGTTCTATTTCAAAGTCTGAAAAATCAGAAAATTCAGTTCCCAGTAGTAGAAGAATGTCTGTTTCAGGGTCAAAATCATTTGGCTCATAAAATGTTCCGTTACTGGTCCAGAGACCACTAATTCCACTTGTAGAATAGGAACCATTTTGTCCAAATTCAATTTTATGGGTTGCATGATCAGAGTAAGTGGTATTCTCTACACCTATAAGGTAATCATTATCGTCAGTCCCATCAACTTTTGAGAGAGATTGAATTTGTCCATTAAGAATCTGTTCTATCAACACGTTCTCTAATCTAACGGACCCGTTACCGGGGGTTACTCCAAATAACAGCATCGTATCATTTCCATCTTGCATAAAAACTATATCTTGAAGGCTAAAAATTCCCGGAATATACTTCAGGTATAGAATTTCATTACGGTTTCCTGCCTCAAAATCTTGAATGACATGTGAGCCCACCAGATTTGTGAAGTAATCGGATTCTATGATATATGTATCATCTCCAGTTCCACCGGAAAGTGTATCATTCCCTTCTGAAGATTTAAGTCTGTCATTTCCAGGTCCTCCGTATAGTTGGTCATTTCCATGTTTTCCATTTAGATAATCGTTCCCTTCAAGTCCCTCTAAAATGTCATGCCCTGGATTGCCGTACAAATTATTGTTATTCTCATTCCCTATAAATAGATTTTCGTAAAATGAAAAATGTTCAGGAATTAAATCACTTATAGATATATTTTCTAAGGTTATCGTGTGTATATTTTTTAATGTGATTACTAATTTGCTTCCAGATTGTACTAAGTTTTCAACTTGTTCTTCAGGATAGGAATTACGGCGCCAAAACTCTTCAATTGTTATCTCTTGAAGAATCTCATCGTAGTGTGTGGCTTGGATCTCCACATTTTCTCCATCTTGGACTATTATCAAATCATCAAAGGAATTAATAAACCAAAAATTCCTTATATCGATTATTTCGTCTGGGTTACTTATCTCAAAATCAGTAATATAATCAAACTCCTCAGGCTCATTATATTTTCCTGGTATGAAAACAAATGTATCTGCGCCTCCACCTCCAGTTAACCTATCGTTACCTTCTCCACCCGACAGTAAATCGTTACCTTCTCCACCTAACAGTAAATCATTTCCTTTTTCGCCTAAAAGAATGTCATCTCCAGCTAATCCAAGAAGTGTGTCTTCTCCTAGATTCCCAGATAACTCATCATTATTTTCTGTTCCAGTATGAGTTTCATTAGGGACATACTCCAATGGATAGGAGGATGGATAAAAACGATAATAACTTGGGCTTTCTTCGACATGAATTTCAAATATACTTGAAGCGGTTATAAAATGATCTGAGGTTAATTGATCTGGTGTAATACCTAAAATAATTAATTTTTGTGAATCATTTAGTTCTATAAAAGTAGACCCACGATATTCAAGCAGTGTAATTTCAGATAAACTTCCAAATGCAGAAATATCGATTTTTTCATTTGGGTCTTCAATATCAAAATCAGAAATTGTATCAGATCCACCACTCCAATTTGAGTAGATCAGGAAGTGATCACTTCCTGATCCACCAGAAAGAAGATCTTGACCTCCCAACCCTCCAACCATTAGATCATTACCATCCTCACCAAATACCATATCATTATCTCTTCCCCCTTTCACAACATCATCTCCACCACCTCCTCTAATAATGTCACTTCGCCTTCCACCATAAATATACTCATTGATATCTGTTCCAAACAATATTAAAGGGTCAAATGAGGATAATATATCTGGACCAATAATATCATCCAAGTTATCACTGGGAGTTAAGGGAGTTTCTGATGAATCAAATATAAAAGAGTCTTCAGTTAAAGTGTTTCTATCCACATTCTGAAGAACAATTAGCTGTGAATCAGGCAGTGAAATATGCGTGTCAGGTCCTTCTTGACTTAAAATAAGATCATTAACACTATTAACTCCCTCTACTTCCGAAATATCAATTCGATCCAATCCGTTGAGATATTTCCAACGATCGAAAGCAATCCTTGCGTCTTGAAAATTAAGGGCATCATTTAGGAAGCTAACAAGTTGATTAAGTTCAAAGGCATTTAAATCCGTAACAGAATGTAATATAGGTATACCAGGTATCTCAAAATCTGTGACAATATCGACTGAATCTGCTTCTGCTTCAAAAATGAAAATATCTCCACCTTCACCGCCTGTTAGACTATCATTCCCATCATTCCCATAAAGTTGATCATTTCCCAATCCACCGGTTAATATGTCATTGCCTTCATTTCCATGTAACTCATCATTGCCCTGGTCACCTGACAAAATATCATGTCCCTGTCCTCCATATAGGTTGTCATCTGAATCTGTTCCTTCCACAACCATATTTTCGGAAACATTTTGATTGTTAGATAATCCAATAAATTCATCTCCTGTAAGAGAATCTGCTTTAACGTTCTCTAAAACAAGAGTTTTTGAACTATTTAAAAATTGAATGTATGTATCTGCACCCACTTGCTCAATTATTAGCTCTGCAAAATCTGAAGCATAACTCTGAAATGCAGATAGATCAATTTTTTCTAACGAGGGATCAAAATCTTTAATACGGTCTGTAGTCAAAATATCAAAACCAATTACAAATGTATCATTTCCTATTCCGCCAATTAAAGTGTCACTTGATGAATAACTATATAAAATATCATCACCTTCACCACCGTCCAAAATATCCTGGCCTACATCACCTCTTAGAATGTCGTTTCCTGGACCACCATATAATTTGTCCCGTCCCCACCCGGCATACAAAGTATCTTGCCCATCGTTGCCATGCAAAACATCGTTACCT
>JABSQL010000379.1 GCA_013215865.1 Candidatus Margulisiibacteriota bacterium | reverse complement strand
TCAACTTGAATCTTTGGTCGATACACGTACCAGATTCTTGAAAGGAGTCAATATCATGAAAATAATGTGTATCCTGACGAGCATTCTACTCATTTGTCTGCCTCTCCATGGAGAGCCTTTAACAGAAACAGATCAAAAACACGTCCAAAAAAGACGCAACATCCAACACGTCCTCTATGAAACCTATGTAAATTCTGACCGCGGCTTGGCCTCAGTCATCGGATTTCACTATGACTCTTTTTGGTCTGAACATTCGTATTTCGCCTTGGCTATTTTTGGCGCCGTTGGCGGTAAACGAGGTGGATACGGAATCGCCAGTGTGGGAAGCGGTTACCGAATTCCTCTCACTGACAAACTTTCTTTTGATAGTAAAATCCTTGTAGGATCTGGTGGTGGTGGCGGCCTTCAGGCAGGCGGCGGATTTGCCGTTGAAGCGCAAGCAGGTATCAGTTATGAATTTCTAAAAAATATATGTATTGATTTCAAATACGGTCACTTGTGGTTCCCCAGTGGTACTTATGACACCCCGGTTGTAAATGTGGGAATCTCTTATGAGTTTCAAAAACTATATCTACCGTTTACGTCGCCTTCTGAATAAGACTGGGGTCATACCCCTCAGGTTTCTCATACCCCATTAAGTGACAGATAGTGGCCGCAACATTCGATAATCCTGCTTCCTCAACAGACGCCATCTCATACTCACCTTTATACCCCGGATCCACAATAGCAAACGGTACCGGATTTAATGAATGAGATGTTTTGGCCCCTCCCTTGGGTGTATATAGTTCTTCTGCATTCCCATGATCTGCCAAAATCAACGCGATTCCATTGACTTCTTTTATTTTCTCAACAAGCCTCCCTACACACCTGTCATTTACCTCAACAGCCTCAATAATGGCCGCTTTATTTCCCGTATGGCCCACCATATCCCCATTAGGAAAATTGACCCGACCAAACTCAAAATTACCTGAGTCCATGAGTTCACAAACCTTTTCAGCAATGTCATGCGCTCTCATTTCCGGGGCCTCATCAAAAGGCACATTTTTCGACGGAATTTCTACATACGTTTCTAACTTTTCATCAATATAGCCCGACCGATTTCCATTCCAAAAATAGGTTACATGCCCAAACTTTTGGGTCTCAGAAATGGCAAAAGATCGCAGCCCCATCCCACAAACATATTCACTTAACGGATGGCCCAATTTCGCTGGGGGTACCAGAAAATGCTTGGGAATATGAAGATCTCCATCATATTCCATCATCCCTACATAAAGAATATCCCGCTTTTTCCCTCTATCAAAACGGTCAAACGGATCTTCTTCAAAAGCTTTGGATAACTCTATCACCCGGTCACCCCTAAAATTAAAACATATCACCGCATCTCCATCATTCATCTTTCCCAGAGGCTTCCCTTCTGTATCTTGAATGACAAATGGAGGCAAATATTGGTCGTTGATATCTGGATTTTCATAGCCCGTCTCAACGGCCTCTTTTGCCGAAGTAAAACCGCGGCCATCTCCCAATACATGCGTCAACCAACCCCGTTCCACCATTGGCCAATCGGCGTTATACCGATCCATCGTCACAACCATTCGCCCACCCCCAGATGCAATACAATAATCAACCCCGTGTTGATTGAGGGTTTTCAATTTATTTTCAAGTTGATCGATATATCCCACAGCTGAACGGGCCTCTACGTCCCGGCCATCCAGCAATATATGCACCCTCACCTTCTGCACACCCTCTTTGAAAGCCTGATCTAAAAGGGATAAGAGATGTGAAATATGGGAATGCACGTTTCCATCTGACAGTAATCCAATAAAATGCAAGGTGGATGCTTTTTCTGTAACCCTACCTACCACGTGCTTCCATGCTTCAGACTGATATATTTGGCCTGTTTCTACTGCTTGTTTAACCAAGGAAGCCCCCTGGGAATAAATACGCCCGGCCCCCAACACATTATGACCTACCTCGCTATTACCCATGTCTTCATCTGTGGGCATTCCCACCGCTGTTCCATGTGCCTTTAATGTTCGATAATGCATAGAGGCTATCAATTTATCCAAAACAGGGGTATGGGCCAGATGGACTGCATTTGTGTCATCTGGTTTCCCAATGCCTATTCCGTCCATGACAACCAAGAGCACGGGTCCGGGTCTTGTTTGAAACCAAGGGAGTTTGGATAAAGTAAGGTGTGATGTCATCTTCGTATTATACAGATAGCAAAGATAAGTCGCAAAAGCAGTACTGACGATTTATTCCCTGACTGGTACACTATATCTATGACACATACCAAACAACAACGGCTTCCAGATTGGTTCCGACAGTCTGGATCAAAACTAAAAGCAACACGGAAATTATCCAAGCTTCTCGACGCAGAAGTCCCCAACTCTATTTGTCAGGAAGCCCGATGCCCAAATCGGTCTGAATGTTTTTCAAAAGGGGTGCTCACATTCATGATTTTAGGTACGATTTGTACCCGTAATTGTGGCTTTTGCTCCGTGAGTCATGGAAAACCCCTGCCACCAGACCCCAACGAAGCCGATATTATTCTAAGGTCGATCAAAAAACTCAATCTTCGGTTTGTGGTACTCACCTCTCCCAACCGGGACGAATTACCGGATCAGGGTTCCGGACACTATGCCATGATCGTTCGAAAAATAAGAAAAACATTTCCAGAAGTGAGGGTTGAAGTTCTGATTCCAGATTTTAAAGGAAATACAGACCACCTTAAAACGGTGATGGATGCCTGCCCTGATGTGGTCAACCACAATATTGAAACCG
>JABSQL010000378.1 GCA_013215865.1 Candidatus Margulisiibacteriota bacterium | reverse complement strand
TCAGAAACTCTCTTGGCTAATTCGCCTATTTTTAATAATGTAGGTTCTACTTCCTGGGCAGTGTCTTTGCCTTCAAGCGCCTCAAGATAAATATCCAAAGAACGGTGAACGGACTTCGAAATAAGTGTCATATAATCATTCTTGGATCCACCCAATTGTGCTTTTTCCAAGGCTTCAATATATGAGAGTCGATCACGTTTACGAATAATGGCTTGCGGATAGCCGTAACTGAGTAAGATCATATTCATGAGCAGTCTAGCTGTACGTCCATTTCCATCTATAAAGGGATGGATGGTGACCAGCCTGTAATGGGCTTCAGCAGCAACTGCGACTGGATGTAGGGTGGAAGCGTTTTTAGGGATTGCTAAAATAATATAGTGTATTATGATAGAAGCAAAAAGGAGCTGTTATATGAACTGTCCAAAATGTGTTAGACATTGGTTCATTGCAGTATCCAAATATTTAAACTGGGGAACATGATGAATATCTATGTCTAGGATAGTAGATATTCTATCCATACAAAGCTTATTTGCCAGTTGGCAGACATGAATTTCTTTTGGAATTCTACCCTCTTTTATCATAGTATCTAAAGCTATTTCTGCTATTACATTATTGTATCTCCCGGGTCTACATATACCTGGATTTCTGAGAATTAAGCCATCTTCATTTAAAATTAAAATAATCCGTGCAAAATATGGACGAGGATCTTCATTAACAAGGCCAGGTAAATATCGATTATCTATCTCCCAAACGCCCTCCTTAAGATAGTTTTGTCGTCGGATTAGTTCTAACTTAGCTTCATTGACTTCTGTGTCTGCATACTGCTCAATTCTTGGAATCCCTCTTTCATAGGTTGCTTTCTTCCATATTATTTTACCATCGACCTCTTTGCCCTTTCTTCCAATATATTTATTATCTTTAAACAAATCCATTTTAATTTTAAGGGAAGAGTCTCTACTTGTTTTTGATACTTCCATTATTTGTTCCAATAATAGAGTAAGCAGTTTCATATCTTCAATCGTTGGTAGCTGAGGGGGATAGCCTGGTTCATGAAGCCTTACAACGGGATAGCCTTGTTTTCCTCGATATCTTCGCCCTATTTTTGTGAATATTTTCTCATCTGATAAAGTGATATCTCGCTTGCTCTCATATGATACTCCTATAAATCTTTGTGACAGGTATAAATGTGTTTTTTTTGACATGTCATGTTCGCTTAGTAAATCTGCATTTCTAACTAATTCGTTGAAGGCTATTATTCCTTCTTCTCCAATATGAAACTGACATGCATAGAATTCTTCCAAGCTTCCTAATATAGAACCATAATATTTTTCTCCATTTGGTAATTCTATAACGATTAGATCGGTATCATTAATCCACTGCCATGGACCTAGCTCTTGGAATTTATCAACAGTTTTATATAGGTTCTCGTAAATTTCAATAGCTGGTTCATCCATTTTTATTTGATCTCTCTGCTTAATTGACTCAATCTGAATTATTAATTCCGAATTTTCAAGATCTAACTGATTGACGACATGTTTTGCGCTTTGTATTTTAGGGTCAGTATCACTACTTGATAAAGTCCATTTATTGACCTGATCTAAGCATCCAAATATTTCTCTGTGCATATTTTTTGCCTGGTCAGACAGAATATCCCATTCTTTTAAGGAAATAGGCTTGTTAAGTTCAAGGATATCATTTACTTCTTTTTGTTTATTCTGAACTTCAAGTAGCATGCCTTCAGCAATAGCTTTTAATATAGGCGCTTTATCTGGACTATACTCCAAGGCTATTCTTGGTGTCCGTCCTAAACAACAATGCTTGTGTTTTTTTCCTGATCCACATAGACAGGGATCATTTCTTCCAATTTCCATTCACTCGACCCCTTTGTAGTTCTTGTTAAAAAAAGAATACAGAATTTAGTTTGCCCAGTTTAGCTATGGTGCCGTATATTTTGGACTAAGTCAATTGTTTGTTGCTCGATGTCGCTCCAAAGTGATAATGTCCTAATTGTCCAAAGTGAAAATGTCCTAAATCTGATAAAGTCATGCTCTAGAAAGGAGTATGCAAAATGGAGGGCAAGATTATCATGAGTCGAAAGGAATTTGATCGAGTTAAAGTGC
>JABSQL010000377.1 GCA_013215865.1 Candidatus Margulisiibacteriota bacterium | reverse complement strand
CTTATCCCCCTTCACAGGGGGAGGTTACATTATTCTTCTATCTTTATTACCGATATATATTTACATATACTAACAAAAGTCCCCCTGTGAAGGGGGATTTAGGGGGTTTTTTCTTATCTCTCCCCCGGAATCAGGGGGATTCAGGGGGATTTAGGGGGAGTGTCTCCCATTCCAAGATGGTTCGTGTCTTAGAATCAAACGAAACGCCAACCAGGATAATAGACTTGTCTTTCCTCAACAAATACTTCTCATAATACTTCTTCTCTTTAATCTGATCTAAACCATTTTTAGCAGGCATATTTAACTTAAACTCTATGATATATATCTTCCCCTCCGTTTCAACCACACCATCGATTCGCCCATCATTCGTATGCACTTCTACATCTATTTTAACCCCCATCAACTTCAGTATTAAATAGAAAATGCTTTGAAAGTATTTCTCTTCTCCTGCTTTCAGATCATAGGGCACATTGGCAAAGAATACTTTCATGACTTTGAAGAACTCATTTAGATCATCTGCCCTGAGCGCTTGGATGAGTTGCCATGCATAGCTGTCTGTGAGCCCTGTTGGTGTGTGGGCGAAGCTCTCAAGCAGTGACTCTGTAAATGCATAGGTTACTTCTTCGTTTGGGTATCTCAGGGTGTATAACCGGGACTCAGGATCATACTGTTTGATGGTTAAATATCCTGTTTGATATAGGAGGGGTAGTACTTGTAAATTATCTACCTCAAAACTTGAAAAGGCCTTTATACTCACACCAGAATTTTCAATATCAGGAACTGCATATTCCTTCTGCTTTAATAAATCGATGAGGAATGTGGGCGTTCCTGTCTCGAACCAATGCGTGAGGAAGTCTTTTTTATCAAACAGCAAGAGCGTAGAAAAGGGATTGTATACCGCTTCATCTGCCTTCGAAAACTGATACCCGTTATACCATTTCTTGATTTTATTTAGAATTGTTTGCTTATCCATCTTCATTGACTCACCCAATTCAGATATCCATCCCTCAAAGAAATGTTCTAATTCTTCCTGTGTATAGCCTAGGAGAGTTGCATATTTGGTATCCATGGTGATGTCATTGAGATTATTAAGACCCGAAAATATAGATACTTTGGAGAACTTACTTACACCTGTCAGAAAGACAAATCGTATATGTTCGTCTTGGGCTTTTAAAACACCATAAAAATCTTTCAGTATCTCTCGATTCTGTTTGGCTACTTCCGTGTTATTTAACTGATCGATGATGGGTTTATCATATTCATCGATGAGGACCACCACATGACCCACCGTTGAAGATAGCTCTTTTATAAGTGTCATCAAATTGACCTGGGGTGGTAATTCTGAATCTAGATGGATAGCATGCTCTTTTGCGATATTATTGAGTTGAATATTAAGAAGAAGGTTGAGTTTTTCTGGATCACTGCTTGACGCACTGGACATATCCAATCGAACCACAGGATATATGTCCCAAGAATAATCACTTTTATCTATCCAAAGCCCCTTAAACAATTCTCTCTTCCCCTTAAATATGGCTTCCATCGTTGATATGAGAAGCGACTTCCCAAACCGTCTGGGTCGGGAGAGGAAATACCGTCCTCCTTGCACTGTTGGATCATCCGACTGAACATTCACTAGATTATATAGATGCTGTGTCTTATCCACATAGGTATAATTCCCACGAATCATACCTTCAAATGTTTGTATTCCTATAGGCAAACCACGTTTTTCCATCCCTATATTATACGCTAGATCAGTCGTTTAGGTTAGATACTCAACTTATCAAAACCCTTTACCATCCCTGTCCCCCTAAGAAAAACCCCCTCTTGTCCGCCTAAGAAAAACCCCCTCTTATCCCCCTTCACAGGGGGAG
>JABSQL010000376.1 GCA_013215865.1 Candidatus Margulisiibacteriota bacterium | reverse complement strand
CGGGTATGCTCCGGCGTATTCAAACGCAATCATAAATGTCACCATGTGCGTCAAAATAAACCATACCGATCTTCAAACCCCACCGCATTCATGGCCCAGGAAAAGTCTGTCATTGATTCGGCGTATCCAGGCGATATCATCGGACTTCATGATACAGGCAACCTCAAAATTGGAGACACCCTTACAGAAGGAAAAGTATTCACTTTCAAGGGTATACCCAGCTTCTCACCCGAAATTTTCAAGCTGGCTGTCAACACAGACCCCATGAAAACGAAACAGTTTCTCAAAGGGCTTGAACAGCTCTGTGAAGAAGGTATTTCCCAACTCTTCTCAAGACCCCATGACCCAAGAAAGATAGTAGGCACTGTGGGTGCCCTTCAGTTTGAAGTGATTCAGTACCGATTGGAACACGAATACAGTGCTTCTTGCCAGTTTGAGGCTCTTAAAACCATGAGAGCGTGCTGGCTCTCCTCTGATGATCCAGGGGTATTACAACAGTTCATAGATGCCCGAAGAAATAATATCGCCATCGACAAAGACGACCGCTACGTTTATTTGGCGGATACGCAGTGGAGTTTGGACAGAGAAATCCAAGAAAACCCGGATATTGTGTTTTCATTTACGTCGGAGTGAGGGTGGGATATAAGCTATCGAAAAAACCGTAACTGGACCCGCCGGTTCTCATATCGGCCCGCAACGGTGTCATTTACCTGCTTAACCGCTTTTGCCCGCTGCTCTGAAAGATACCGATTATACAATGTGTTTTCTTTTACTTAGGAGTAAGGTTACTTTTGATTTTTTAAGCCAGCATCTTTTAATATAGCCTGTAAAGTACCAATAGGAATATCTTTGCTATGCATAGGAACTATAATACGTTTATGGTTCACCTTTTTGTATATTGCGTGACTGCCTTTTTGCCTTGCAAAAATAAATCCATTTTGTTCCAAAAGTTTAACTAATCTTCTTGCTCTCAATTCACCAAATATTTTTGTTTTGCAGCCACTTTAGATTCCTCAAATAAATCTTCAATATACAAGCTCATGGCTTCTTTCAAGTGGCGGGCCGCTATATTAATTGTCCTGCCATGTGTGTGACATCCAGGTAATTCTGGGCACCAAGCATGAAACTCTTCTCCATCTTTCTCTATATTAATATTCAACCTATCCATACCCATATTATACCCTTATCATATTAATCTAAACAGGGCTAATCTCTGCATGTGTTCTCTTTTACGTCGGAGTGAGGGTAGGATATAAGCTATCGAAAAAAACGTAACTGGACCCGACGGTTCTCATATCGGCCCGCAACGGTATCATTTGTGGAAATCGGCACAGACTCTCCATACCCCGTTGTTGAAATGCGGCCTGACGATATTCCTCGCCTGACCAACACCCGCTTAACTGCTTTTGCCCGCTGCTCTGAAAGATACCGATTATACGCAGCTGATCCCATATTATCTGTATGACCATTCACAACCATGGTTACATTCTTGTTGGCTTTTAAATATTGGGATACTTGCTTAAGCTTCGGCATATAACTCTCCCGAACCACTGTTTGATCTGTCTTGAATTGGATGTGTAACTGCACCTCTGTTATTTGGCCTCTTGAATTGACCGTTGCACCTTTAATCGACCGAACTTCCACATCTCTGTAATCTGGTATACCATCCCTGTCCATATCTTTTCGATGTCCATCAAACCGAAAATGGGGGCCGATGGTGATCACCGTATCAGTCCCATCTCTTAGGTAGAAGGTTTCTTTTATTTCTGCCCTTATCGGCACCCATGGGAACTTTAAAACAACTCCCAACCCAATATCCACACCCATATGTACTTTACCCGTGTTCTGATTCCACAAAGAGCCAATTTCACCAATGAAATAGGGCTGAACCCCAGATTGACCTTCACCCATATATGAGATCAAATCAAATCCGAGAACCATGAGCTGCTGCCTCTCTTTACCTGGATATGTTTCTGATGATATATACCCCACACGCCCCTCCAATTGGTGGGTTCTATCAAAAAAGAAACCACCCCGTAACCCCATTTCCATGGCTCCCAAATGAGTGTCATGGGAAAAACCCTTTTGTGGACTGAATCGATGAAGGCCTATATACGGAGAAAAGGTTAAAATGTCACGGTAATTATCCCCAGGCACCCTCTTTTTCGCATGAATATCCACACTCAAGAAAAAGAGCAGAAAAAAAGCAATATAAACCCCTATTCGTTTACAAGTTGAGTATCTAACCATTGTCCCACCTGTGCCATGATATCTTTTCGATTCTTTTCATGGAATAGTTCATGCCGACACTCTGGAAAAAATGTCACGGATATATTTTCAGCACCACAGGCCCGATACAGACTAACCTGTTTTTTAACGGCATTTTCGTTCTTTGAAAGAGGGTCCTGGGACCCAGAAATGAACCAAATCGGCAGATACTTTGGACATTTCTTGATACGCTCCTTCTCTGATAAACCTCGGAGCCCTTTGAATAATTCTCTATAAAATTGCGGGGTACAGTGAAATCCGCTTAGAGGATCTTGTTCATATAACGCCACTTCCGTTTGATCTGTTGTTAACCAATCAAAGGAAGACGTTCTAAATACCATTTTATGAAGCAATTTACTGGGCTTTCGATTCCCAAAAAGACCCACAATCTTCGCAGCCAGTATACCTGACGACATTAGAATAGACGGTTCTGAGGTTGTCCCAGACAATATTGCCCCTTTCAATGAGTGTCCCGCCTCAAATATATGATACTGCGCTAAAAATGAGCCCATACTATGGCCCAATATAAACCGGGGTAGGTTAGGATATTTATCCTGAATGGCCTTGGCCACCCATTGAATATCTGTGACCATATTTTCCCATCCATGACGGTCACCGGGATGACCCAGAATATGGCCCTTCGCCGTCTTGCCATGCCCCCTTAGATCATGAGCCACTACGAGATACCCTCTTGTTGTTAAAGCATGCGCCAATTCTTCGTATCGGCCTGAATGTTCCATCATTCCGTGAACAATTTGGACAATCGCCTTCGGCCCTTTTATACCGCCCGGAAGCCATACACTGACTGATAATGTCACATCATCTTTGGTTTGTAGTTGAATGGGCTCGTGAAACATTATGGTTTTATTATATCATTGAAAAATGGCGCCGTATTATCTTTTTCAGATAATCTGGGTTCTGGTATATCTGATGGCCACTCGATGGCCACTGTCGGATCATTCCAACGAATGGCCCGTTCACACTCTGGGGCATATAGATCTGTACACTTATATACTACATTTGCGATTTCACTCGTCACCAAAAACCCATGTGCAAATTGAGGCGGAACATACAACACTTGTTTTTTTGAAGCGCTCAATTCAAAACCCACCCATTTACCAAATGTAGACGCATCTGGTCTCAAATCAATACACACATCAAAAATGGATCCTGATAACACGTAAATTAACTTTCCCTGCATATGAGGTGCCACTTGATAGTGCATGCCCCTTAAGGTACCTTTCACTGACTGACTGTGATTGTCTTGAACAAACACCGTGTCGATCCCCATTTGACGAAATTTCTCCTGATGAAATGTTTCTGTAAAAAACCCCCGGCCATCTGTGTAGACGTCTAATGTAATGACCTTTACTTCTGGTATTTTGAGGGACTCTATTTTCATTTACACGCCTCCTGGAATAAACATATTAATTAAATAGTACCAACTGTTTCCCATTTTTCTGACTCAAATAATCTGTTCCATGGACTTCAAAGCCTTCCAAAAGAGAAGCCGCACGCTGAACAACTGCTTTAGGTAAGCCCGCCATCTTTGCAACATGAACCCCATAACTTTTGTCAGCCGCACCGGGAACCAATCTGTAGGTAAACACAATATCGTCACCATTTTCAGATATTTGCATATTATAATTCTTTAGACACGCTAAGGGAATTTCTAAGGCCGTCAACTCATGGTAATGCGTGGCAAATAAAGTTCTTGCACCCATTTTATGATAGATATGTTCTGTGATAGCCGTCGCAATACTCATCCCATCAAATGTAGATGTTCCCCGTCCAACTTCATCTAAAATAATCAAACTCTTGGGAGTGGCATTGTGTAAAATAGAGGCTGTCTCTAACATTTCAACCATAAACGTACTCTGCCCAAGATACAAATTATCAAGTGCCCCAATTCGGGTAAACAATTTATCCACAATAGATAATCGGCATGACGTTGCCGGAACAAAGCACCCGATCTGAGCCATCACAACAAATAAAGCCGCTTGTCGCATGACTGTCGACTTTCCCGCCATATTGGGACCCGTTATCAGCATAAACCGGCAGAATTCCTTCGTCATATTAAAACTATTGGGAATAAACGCATGGTCCTGGTTCTTTTCCAGTACGGGATGCCTTCCCTCTTCAATGACCAAATCACATTCTGATTCTTCTGTAAAAACGGGCCTAACATATCCACTTTGGTGAGACACCAGTGCCAAAGACTGAGTACAATCTATTTCCGCCACCACTTTTGAAAGTGTCTGCAAATCCAATATAAATCCATGAATATCTTTCAAAAGTGATTGAAACAAGGCCAGTTCTAGTGTTTTTTGCTTTTCCTCTCCATTCAAAAGCAGCACTTCCTTTTCTTTTAATTCTGGTGTGATATATCTTTCTGCATTGGTAAGGGTTTGTTTTCGAATGTATGTGTCCGGCACTTTATCTTTATTTGCATGAGAAATCTCAAAATAGTAACCAAATACTTTGTTAAACCCTACTTTCAATTGCCGGATGCCTGTTCTCTCCCGCTCTAATCCTTCTAAAGAACCAATCCAATCTTTAATCTCTTTAAAAGACAGAACCAGCTGATCCAACTCGTTTGAATACCCTTCTCTTATATAGCCACCCTCCCCCACT
>JABSQL010000375.1 GCA_013215865.1 Candidatus Margulisiibacteriota bacterium | reverse complement strand
GTTATTCCATACACAGATTGCAGATGACGACCCACAAGAAGGTTAAACTTTTGATCTGTCCCCCCTATTTCGATATCATTTTTCAGAATGACAGAGTCATAACCCTGTAAGAGGGGGTATAGAAACTCATGTAATCCAATAGATACGCCCTTGGAATATCGATTTTTAAAGTCTTCACGCTCTAACATTCTGGCCACGTTGTACGTACTCATGATCTTCATTATTTCAGTTGAAGATAGCGTCGATAACCACTTAGAGTTATGCTGGACAACTGTCTTTTTGGGGTCTAATTTTTTAAAAATTTGTTTTTCATATGTGAGGGTGTTTGCCTGCACATCTTCCTGTGTTAATACCGGTCGGGTTTCAGATTTTCCTGAAGGGTCCCCAATAAGCGCTGTGAAATCACCAATTAGGAAAACAATTGTGTGGCCCATGTCCTGTAAGCATTTTAGTTTGTTGAGTATAACAAGATGACCCAAGTGCAAATCTGGGGCTGAAGGATCTGCTCCCCACTTCACAATACGTTTCTTTTTCCCACTTAGGAGTGACGTTAAAATATTTTCCGGGATAATTTCTTCTAAGCCATGTTTGAATGTGTTTAATAAATCTGTCATGTTGATCCAACCTTTTTGAGGCTAACTATTGGGCGTTTATTATACAAGAAAGTGTAGAGCTATGCTATCATATCTTAAAATAAGGCAGGTGAGTTGAACTGATATTTCGATCCAGAAGATCAATTGGAAGAGTGAATCGAGGGTTATCTCGATCTTCAGGCGCTTCTTTTCAAATGAGAGTCAATAAGCGTCGAAAGTTGATGTCCATATTTAGAAATCTTTTTTTTGTGGGTTTTTTAGGTAGTCTTGCTGGTTTTGTTATTTTAGGGCTGACGGTCTATGTTCTCTCAAGAGGACTTCCAGATGTAGAGACGATAAATACCTATATACCTGCAGAAACGACTAAAATATACTCTCAAGACGGCATCATTTTAGCAGAGCTACATCAAGAAGAAAATCGAATCCTGATCCCCATTGAACACATATCAGAAACATTGCTTAAGACGGTCGTTGCTGTAGAAGATACAGACTTTTATGAGCATCATGGATTAAATTTCAAGGGTATACTTCGTGCTTTATACAAAGACATTAAGGCAAGGGCATTTGTAGAAGGCGGGAGTACGATTACACAACAACTGGCCCGAAATTTATTTCTTCATAAGAGGAAAAAAATAATTCGAAAAATAGAAGAAGCAATAATAGCGGTTCAAATTGAAAGACAGTACACAAAAACAGAAATTCTTGAAATGTATTTAAACCAAGTATACTGGGGCCATAATTCTTACGGCATAGAATCTGCATCTCAGCTATATTTTGGAAAACGTGCGGAGGATATTAGTTTGGCGGAATCAGCGATGTTGGTGGGACTTTTAAGAGGGCCGGAACTATACACCCCGCATCGCAATTTTCAATTGGCTAAGAGAAGGCAGAACGTCGTTTTAAACCGTATGAAAAAGTTAGGTATATTATCAAAAGAGCAAGCATCAGAGGCTTATAATGAAGAACTCCTCATTTCCCGACGAAAAAAATTCAAATATAAAGCACCGTTTTTTACTGAATATGTGGTTGGAAAGTTAGTCGCGTTATATGGTGAAGAAGCCACCTATACATCCGGCTTAAAAGTATACACCACTCTCAACTATGCACTTCAAGAACACGCAGAAACGGTCGTTAAAGATGCCATTGATATTGGTAATCGAGAATACTGGATTAAAGGAGAAAAAGTGCCCAGTTTAAATTATTCTGAGGCAGCCATTCTGGCCATGGACCCTCGAACAGGATATATCAAGGTGATGCAAGGGGGTGTTGATTTTTTAAAGAATCAATTTAATCATTGCATTCAAGCCAATCGACAACCGGGATCTGCCTTTAAACCCATTGTCTATTTGGCAGCTTTAGAAAAAGGCCTATCTCCAGGAACGTTTATTGAAGATAGCCCCGTTACTTTCAACACAATAGAAGGTCCTTATTCACCTCAAAATTATAACCAAAAATTTATGGGTAATATTCCTTTGAGAAAGGCACTTGAACGGTCTATTAACGTGGTGGCAGTGAAGGTCAATGATTTCGTGAACCCTAAATCGGTTGTGAGAGTTGCCAGAGATTTGGGAATTACATCTCCATTGAAGCCTATATTATCTCTTCCACTGGGTGCAAACGAAGTGACCATGATGGAGCTGGCTTCCGTTTACGGTGTTTTTGCGAATGACGGTATTCGAGTGGAGCCTGCAGCAATCATACGTATAGAAGACAGAAATGGTGTCATTCTATACCAAAACGAAGTGTTGGAGAGATCGGTTTTTGACAGTAACTTGATTGCTGCATTGGTGGAAATGTTGCGTGGTGTTGTGGATTATGGAACAGGGAGAGGAGCTAAGCTTCCCAGACCCATGGCAGGAAAAACAGGAACCACTACAGACTATAAAGATGCATGGTTTTTTGGGTTTGTTCCTCAAATGGTGTGTGCAACCTGGGTGGGAAATGATGATAATAAACATATGAATGGGGTGACAGGCGGGTGGATCCCCGCCCGAATGTGGCGAGAATTTATGAAAGTGGCACTGCAGTCTGTACCGCCTCAAGACTTTCTTCGCCCAAGAAAATTGGTTCAACGTAAAGTGAATTGGAAAACAGGATTACTTGCGACAAATATTAGTGGCACTCGAAATGTGACCATTGAAAAGTATTGGAGAGGGTCCGAACCCAAAGAATATGATACGGTTAAAACGCTTCGTGCTCTAAAGCAAAAAGAAGAATTTGATAATAAAGAAAAGCAGGATTTACTGAAATTTTTTAATATGAATTAGGAGATAAACATGTCAGATAAAGTTGAAAAAGTCATTATTGTTGGGTCAGGTCCTGCGGGACATACATCGGCTATCTATGCAGGAAGAGCACTATTGGAACCGATTGTGTATGAGGGTCTGATGGCAGGGGGTGTGGCCGCAGGTGGGCAGTTGACCACCACAACGGAGGTGGAAAATTATCCAGGATTTCCTAAAGGTATTACGGGGCCAGAGCTCATGATGGCCATGCGGGAACAGTCTATAAATTGTGGCGCAAAAGTGATTACGAAAACCGTTGACTCCGTAAATCTCAATACACATCCCTTCACGATAACCGTACAATCTGAGTCTCTGTTAACTCAAACATTGATTATTGCAACGGGTGCCACGGCTAAAAGACTCCATGTTCCTGGAGAGAAAAACCTATGGCAAAAAGGGATATCTGCTTGTGCGGTATGTGATGGGGGCTTACCTATTTTTAGAGACAAACATCTATTTGTGGTCGGTGGGGGTGACACTGCTTGTGAAGAGGCTACTTTTTTAGCCAAATTTGCTAGCAAAGTAACAATGTTAGTGAGAAAAGGGGAGATGCGTGCTTCAAAAATCATGCAGGAACGGGTGTTAGATCATCCAAAAATAAATGTATTATGGCAGACTGTTTTAGAAGATGTTCTTGGTGAAAATAGTGTGAATGCTGTCACTGTTAAAAATGTTCAGAATAATGAGAAATCAACATTAGATGCAGGTGGTTTGTTTTATGCGATTGGGCATGAACCCAATACAGAATTTTTAAATAATCAGGTTGCACTTGATGAAACGGGATATATTGTTACAACGCCTGGCACCACTCTAACAAGTATACCCGGTGTATTTGCTTGTGGAGATGTTCAAGACAAAAAATATAGACAAGCGGTATCTGCAGCCGGGTCAGGGTGTATGGCAGCGATGGATGCCGAACATTTCTTAGCCACTCTATAGAAGTTTCTTTTTTTTCAGAATCTCGCTAATATGTGTGACAAGTTGGTTTTTAGGAAACGAATGAGTGGTCACGACAATATCAGCCACTGTTTCGTAAAGAGGGG
>JABSQL010000374.1 GCA_013215865.1 Candidatus Margulisiibacteriota bacterium | reverse complement strand
TGCTGTTATTGATGGCGCTTGTTTAGGAGGGGGGCTTGAATTTGCACTTGCCTGCACCCATCGTGTTGCCTCTGATAACCCCAAAACCCAGTTAGGTCTGCCAGAAGTGTCCTTGGGAATTATCCCTGGCTTTGGGGGTACACAACGATTACCCAAATTGATTGGCCTCCAAAATGCGCTCCCCATTATTCTCACAGGAAAACCTGTTAATGGAAAAAAAGCGCTGAAAATAAGCCTAATAGATGGTCTGATCTCACATGCATTTTCTGACCAAGACTCCCTCAAGTTTGTACATTCTCTACTCAAAACACCTTCAAAGTGCCTAAAACCCCAAAAAAAGTCAGTGGGACAATTTTTTAAAGAAGATACGTTTTTGGGCCGATCATTGGTATTTGCTGCAGCTAAAAACATGATTTTATCAAAAACCAAAGGTCATTTCCCTGCACCCTTAGAGGCCTTAAAAGTCGTCAAAAGAACCTATACCAAACCTCTCGAAAAAGGGCTAAAAATCGAAGCCAGGTATTTTGGAAAGCGGGTTCCTACCTCATTGTCAAAAAATTTAATTGGCTTATTCTATATTCAAGAGAGTCTGAAAAAATATACGGGTGTATCCAAAGATATCTCCCCAAAAACCATTACAAATGCAGGCGTTGTGGGTGCCGGGTTTATGGGGGGCGGCATTGCTTGGTTATTTGCCAATGCACATATTCCCACCCGCTTGAAAGATATTAACTGGGAAGCCCTCTCCCATGGGCTGGAAACCATTCACTCTTACCTTAAAAAAGATCTTAAGCGTAAAAAAATAATGCCTTATGAACTCAAAAATAAACTCAGTTCAGTGAGTACCACAGTGGACTACACAGGGTTTCAACATACCGATATCGTCGTTGAAGCCATTGTTGAAAATATGGACCTCAAAAAATCTGTATTTAAAGAACTTGAATCCCATGTATCGAAAGACACTGTCCTAGCATCTAACACCTCTTCTTTGTCTATAACAGAAATGGCCTCGGGACTTACCCACCCCGAACGATTCATTGGTATGCACTTTTTCAGCCCTGTAAACCGCATGCCATTGGTTGAAGTGATCCCCGGAAAGAAAACAAATGAAGAGACGATCGCATCTACAGTGGCATGGGCAAAGTCCCTCAAAAAAACCCCTATTGTTGTTCAAAATTGCCCGGGATTTCTTGTTAATAGAATATTAAATCCCTATATAAACGAAGCCGTACTCTTGGTACAGGAGGGCGTTTCTATGGTAAAAATCGACTCTATAGCCGTTCAATTTGGAATGCCTTTAGGGCCGCTTACGCTGGCTGATGAAGTGGGTCTTGATATTGGTTTTGAAGTCGCTAAAATTCTGGAATCTGCATACGGAGAACGAATGAAAACCGCTGCTATATTTGAAAATATTACAGAAATAGTAAACTGTTTGGGTAAAAAAACGAAAAAAGGGTTTTATATCCACACAACAAAAGACCCCTCTCCGAACCCTGAAATTCTACAATTGGCCGCTAGCAAAATAGGAAGTCAAGGGAAACAAAAGCCCGCACCTAGTGAAGATTTTATTTTGGACCGTCTTATATTAACCCTTCTCAATGAAGCCTCGAGGTGCCTTGAAGAACACGTCGTTGAATCTCCTGCGTATTTGGACATGGCCATGATTATGGGCACCGGTTTTCCTGTGTTTCGAGGCGGAATATGTCGGTACGCAGACGATAGGGGAATAACCAACATTGTTGATAAACTGAATGAGATGACACAATTATATGGTAAGCGGTTTACACCATCACAGAAATTAGCTTCAATGAAAACAGACCACTCTAAATTTTATTAACGGAGGAAATATGAAAGTTACAGATAATGTAGAAAAACAAAATGCCATTGACTTGGCAGAATCTTCTAGAGAAACAGAATGGAGACAATCTAGTTTTGTAGCAGAACTATTTAAAGGGAAATTTATGTGGAAAATGATCCATCCGTTTCCTCTTCAAGACCCCGAAGACAAGAAAATAGGAGACGATTTCCTAAAAGAAGTCGAAAACATCCTAAAATCTCATGTTGACCCAGATGAAGTAGACCGAAACCAAGAGTTACCCCAGTCTGCCATCAATGCCCTTGCAGAAAAAGGGCTTTTTGGTCTCAAAATTGACAAAAAATATGGCGGCCTTGGTCTTTCAATTACTAACTATGTTCGGGTAATGGAACTCGTTGGCAGTTGGTGTGGCACCACTGCTGTATGGCTGTCCGCCCATCAAAGTATTGGTGTCCCTCAACCTCTCAAATTATTTGGAACAGAAGATCAAAAAAATAAATACCTTCCCCGTCTCGCAAAAGGGGCTATTTCTGCATTTGCCTTAACAGAACCAAACGTAGGATCTGACACCGCCCAAATGTCCACAACGGCCACCCTCAGTGAGGACGGGTCGCATTTTCTTCTTAATGGCGACAAACTATATATCACTAACGGAACGGCTGCTGAACTTCTGGTTGTGATGGCCGTCACACCCCCTAAAATAGTCAATGGCAAAGAAAAAAAACAG
>JABSQL010000373.1 GCA_013215865.1 Candidatus Margulisiibacteriota bacterium | reverse complement strand
ACTGAAGTTGGCCTTCAGAAGATAAGGTTTGGTTTGTATCAAAGATCTGTTGATGTTGAGATAAAAAAGAAAACCGATAAAGCCATTTTTGGGGGTCTATCATTTCAGGTGACATGAGATATTTATGGGTTTTTGTGTACGTTTGCCCAAAGGGTCCATAAAACTTTAGCGTCAGCGTATTGAGCCCAGAAACCAAAGGAATATCGGTAAAAGAATATAAATTTTCAGCAGAAATCAGCTGAAAGTCCATCAACATTTCATTCCGATACAGTTCCACCTCCCAATTTTCTTGTCCAGATCCGTTTAATGTAATGGTTCCAAAATCATTTCGGTGAGATGGAGAAAAGTTTGATATACGGATCCCCGTTCCACTGTGGGCATCATTAATGAGTGGAATCGCATTCGAAAAAATATCACCAAATGCAACAGTTGTGGCATCCATGGGACCCCATATTCCGCCATTGGGTTGAGTACGTGACAGGGTCATTCTTCCAGAAGTCAGACCTTTTTCAGGATCAAAAGATAAAATGGTATTTTGGGTGAAATAGAATAGATCTCCTGTCATTACTGTATTAATGTTCATTCGTTGTTTTGATTGTGATGGATATATGTTTGCTCGCAAATCCATAAATGGAAGTGATGCCAATTGATAGGGTGATTGATAAATATGGGTATGAGAGAGAGACTCATTTTGAACTGAATATTTTTGACTCAAGGCACGTCTTTTTCTTTCACGTTCAAGCTTCATCTCAATGGGGAGCAGCTCCCGACTCGTCATTTGAATGGTTTGGGTCACTTTTTCGTAGACTATATTGACTGGAAACCATTTTTCTAATACAGATTTTCGAACATAAATCTCTCCCCCATTGTCTATTACTGATTGTGATGAGAAAGTGGTCTTTTGTTTTGAAATATGAACCGTTTGGTTGATAAAATCTAGTTTAAATGGTCTTCCTCGATCCAAAAACCATCCTGTTACCCATTCATCTTTCTCGCTACGTTTGATAGGAAATTCCAACAGCTCACAGAATTCTAAAAAGGGTAAAAACAAACGTTCCTGATCTATATAAGACATGACACCTTTTGAGAGTATGATACCCCCCAATCTCATGTCTGCAATAACAAGATTTTCATCTTGAATAGTGTCAGATGATGCGTGGGAAAGGACCGCTAAAGTTAGAATAATACATACACAAAGTGTTGCCCTCATTTTCCCTGAATAGTTTAGGTCATTTTGGGTATTTTAAATTGAGTAATGAGATGGTTTCCTTCATTTTCTGGCGACCGATATTCGATGTGATAGGTTCCAGAGGTATTTCCGGAAAGAGAGTCAGGCCATTGGATTGGGATTTCAATATGACGCCGTGTTTGGGGGTATAAAACGGTTGCATTTCTTAATAGGCCGATGGGATAATTCTTGCTTTGATTGCTGGGCTTAAAACTCACCCAAACGGTGCCCAGTGCGGAGGCATTTCCAGACCGATTCAACATAAAAGTCAGGGATTTTTCATTGTCTTTCTTCGATACCTGTGTGTCTGTGATCGTTACTTTTGCTTCAGTTTCTCCATTTCTCAAAATAACCGGTATAGATATACCCGTTAGAATCTCCAGTTTAACGGCAAATTTCTCATTGCCTGTTGTATCTATTTTTTCGATATGATTATTGTTAGTATT
>JABSQL010000372.1 GCA_013215865.1 Candidatus Margulisiibacteriota bacterium | reverse complement strand
GGAATTGGGTGATCATTACCGCTGCTTGTGCATTATTTTGAAGGATCATAGGCGGCACACCTTGAGTCAACTTTCTGAAGAATTCATCTGACGTTCCAAAACTCTCTGGGGCAAACCCCAACGCATCCATAACAGGGATCAATATTGCTTCATTTACTTCATTGGATAGGGCACCTGCCAGGGCTGTGTGAATCGGGTCAAGAGCATCATCAAATGTATCATAAGTAGATCTTATTGCATTTTCTAATGCTAATCTAGTTACAATATGATTACCATCATCACCTTGTAAAGCAACATTTTCCAAAATATGGTGTGCAAGGTTTTCGCCTACGGCATCACTCAGCCATATTTTTGCTTGATCAGGGGATGTTATATTTGTGCCTTGACTTTTATTTTTATCAAACTCTTTACCAATCTTAGAAATTAGCGCCTCTTTTGTCATTGATGGGCTGAAAATCTTTTTTAATGTGTCCATTGTGGGGACACCTGCAATGAGCCTTCCATTTGGATCTAAGATGTTGGCCCTAGTTAATTGGTGATGAATCACTTCCATTGGTATAATCGGTGGGTTCAATTCTCTGAATGTCTTATCACCTCCATTCGGTTTAGAATCAAGTACTTCTGTCCGGATTTTTCCCTTGTCTGCTATTTTGGGCTCTATTCCTCTGTCTCTCATTTCTGCTCGCTTTGCATTCTCTGCCGTTAAAATTTTTGCTTTTGTTTCTTGGGTGACAACACCATAGCCTTCTACCAGTGAAAAGCCTGTGGGATTGAGGATGGGGGCTGCATCAGAAATCTTGAGCCCTCCGTTTGTCATGATGTTTCTTCGGAAAATTTCCATAAATAGATCTGAAGTCATGCCACTTGTTTTATTCGCTTGTATGCTAGCTGATATCGCAATAGCCTCTCTTAGTTTGTTCTCAGATGTTTTTAAGCTGCCCGTAAAGCCAGACTCACTTTTAAACCAACGGGATTTTGGTGACGACTGGATGGTAATGTGAAAAAGCTGTTTTAAATTATTGGCAATGCCTTCAGCAGCACCCAAGACCTGTAGCTTGGTAATGTCATCTAGATTATTGCTTGTTCTAGCTTGATTTAATAAATCTACCATTAGTTTTCTACTATCAAGGTAAGATTGTTTAACAGCTTGAAACTCTGCAAGAGCTTTATCATCCGTCAAACGGCCTTCTGCCAATTCGATCCGTTTGTCTAAACTTATGTTAAATGATGCGGTTCTTTTTGTAAGCCTCCCTCCCTTCATTTTTTTAACAGCTGAATCAAACTTTTCTATAAACCTTTTGTCTAGCTTGACAGTCCAGGTGCTGATACCTCGGAAGATCGGGGTGATGGCTCTAATAAAGGGATTAATGTTTTCAATGTTGGCGATGGAGCGTCACTTGGTTGACTGAGTTTAACTTCAAGTGTACTGGCAGGATGAGAAGCGGGGGTTTGAACGACTTTCGTTGTGGTTGAGGAGTGTGCATCAAATTCCATCGGTGTCTCTGGGGCAACATCCCCACTAGAAGTTCTTCCACTATCACCAGAACTTCTACTGTCTCCAACTCGAGTTGTCGTTGTAAGTAAATCACCCACCTTATCAGGCTTGGAAGATTCCTCGTTAGATGCAAGTATTTCCCACATACTCTCTTCTTCTAAATCCAAATTGGCACTTACCGTGTCTGTCTTCTTCCCCTTTTTAAGGGCGTCGATTAAAACACGCATAATATGTTGCAACACCATACCCATTGCCTCAGAATTTTCTCTTATTTGTGCGACCAGTTCCTTGATTTCTTCTAAATAGCCTTTTACAACCATAGAATTATATAAATGTCTTTCTAGGGCCCTATAATCGTGGCCTTCTCCTTTACTTCTTTGAGCACCTGCTTCCATTTTTTCTGCTGCATCTCTACTCCTCGCCCTCTCGCCTCTTTCCAATACTCTTCTTTGAGAATCCATGATAATTAACTTTACAAAATCTGCAACTGCTTGTGATAGAATGACAAACAACATTTTTCCAGCAACACTCTTGTTAAATGCCTTCAGCCTTATTTGCCACCTTTTTAGACTTTCTTTTTGGACCTTATTATCTTTAGCTGCCCTGGCAGAATCTTTTTTCTTTTGTTTAGATTTTGTGACCTTAATCATGATAAGGGACACAACGATTTGAATCGCTGCAGTGAGGGCATTCATCATATCTTTTTGGCGGGCCTTATGTGTCTCAACGTACGTTTGAGCGACACTGAATATATCCATGAGGACGGAATCTGTAATTGATTTATTTAATGTAATAGCAGCCTGAAGCGCACTAAAATTAGCATGAGATGGATTATGGCCCAATATGGCTGCAACACTTGCCAATTGGTTAAGATACATTTCCATAATTTTGAGCATAAATCTCTGCTGAATTTCGAGCTGCTTTACCTGAACAGACCGTTGAGCTAAACTGGCCCAATTTGTCCCCTTAACATTGGTGCCTGCGCCACTGGAACCACCATAACTCCTCACTATATCCTGATCGACATCGGCATAAATACTGGCGCTATTTCCAAATGTCATTGTACGAGGCACTTCCTTCCCTTCTGCCCTTGCTTTCTCATCTGCTCTTATCTTTTCTTCTGCTCTTTCCTGTTCTTCCACTTGGGTTTGAATATATTCATCACTAAGAATGCTGTTAATTCTATCTGAATAGTCGCTATAAACATTAGAGACATCACCATGGGCATAACCCAAAGACATCGAAGCAACCATGGGACCCAAATGGGCTTGATTAAACATGATAACAGAGAGCACTAACGACATCAAAGATTGTTCAAGCATTCTATCTGCTTGAAATTTTGTATTGTTGTTTGAAGCACGGCTTTGTTGCATTGACTTTAATTGCCCAATTTGTTGAAGAAATACATGACCCATCCGGCTCACCAACCCTGAAGCATGGGACGACATTAATTGCGTATTGGTGGAAGGACCACCTAAAATACTAACAATCGATCTTTTTATGGAATTTTCTATTTCATGAATGGTTAATGCCGTAAACTGGCGTACCATCAAACTGTTTAAACGTAGCTTGGCATAAGCAAATAATTCATGGTCGACTGTTACCTGATATTCCCCAAAAGAAGAACCGCTATTGATTCGCGCCGTTTCAAAGGCCTTGATTT
This sequence comes from Candidatus Margulisiibacteriota bacterium, assembly GCA_013215865.1. GTDB lineage: Bacteria > Margulisbacteria > Marinamargulisbacteria > DT-59 > DT-59 > DT-59. Next base: position 601 of record JABSQL010000372.1, on the reverse strand, counting down.
TATCACCTGTTTTTTGAAGGCCTGCATAATTCAGAAGTAACAAAATCTTTTCTGGGTTGTTCGCTATTTTTATCTCGTCTGTTAGAATTTTGTTTTTATCTTTTGCTGATAGCTGATTAAAGTCTTTTTTATGTGCTACTTGTGCAAGTTTATTCAAAACCTCTTTGATGACTTTCAATCGTTCTGGTGTGAAATCTGGATTAATATCACGTATTTTACCTCCAGAAGTACGACTATCATAATATGCGATCAAACTCCCAAGCACATTCCCAAGAACAGATGACATAATGAATGCTGCCCCAGAAAAAGGTGCAAGTACAACCCCCACTGCCAATCCTACCCAAGCAGCCGTCGCTTCAGTCCGAGCTCTATACCGATTTTCTTCAACTTGCGCGTTCCAATTGATGGCCTGCTCAATTTGCTGTAATGAATAGTTGATAAGGCCCACTATATTACTCACATACTGGAACTGGGCTTGAATCAGGCTATCCAAACCAAGCATTTCCCTCGATTTTGGTTGCTCACTGAGACGCGCGGCTAACGTTGCGTACAAATCTGCGATGACCCTAGATGCCACATAAGCGGATCTTATGGCTTCTTG
>JABSQL010000371.1 GCA_013215865.1 Candidatus Margulisiibacteriota bacterium | reverse complement strand
TCAACTTGCAACGCCAACTCCTGATTTCGTATATTCCCTTGATAATCTTTAGATACCCCATCTTTCCCATTCCCTGTTAAATTGCTAACTACTGATTTACCTAAATTTCCCAATGCCTTTATCGTGTTCTTCACCGCTTTCACCGCATTCACAGGCAATTCAAACACTGCCTTTATCGTATCTATTGGATGCAGGACAACTCCCAGATCTACCTCCAGGTCTGCATCTATCCCGCCCAACCGCTCTTCTTTTGTGGTGATTTGGGTCTCTTTCACGTTTCGGTTTCCGCCATGGGTCTCCTCATCATATTCATTGCCTCCAAGCTTTATACACGGTGGTCCCTTATATGTTTTATTTGTCTTTTTCTTGCTCCACCTGATAACAACTCAAAAAATAATCATATTTTTTAAGATCGATTGTTTCATTTATGTATTTTTGAAAAAATTGTAGCTGCTTTTCTTGATCTCAAAACAATCATACATCGGATTATGAGAATAAATATCAAAAACTTTTTGTAATTGATTTAACCCTATTGTATCAGGCAGCTTAATCTCCTTGACTAATTCTTCAGAGATTTTATCAAACAATTCCAAAACTCTTACCACTTCATGCTTCAAGGTTTTACCTTATACCTTGGATTAGGAGATTTCAGCTGCCCCCCTTTATTAGGGTCAAACTCTCCTAAATGTGTTTTACCATTTTTACTGTATTTTTCAACAGCACCATGCTTTGAGTCCCACTCATAATAAGAATTCAATCTTCCTCTTCCCCCTAAAAAACATACTGGTCAATATCTAAAGCAGCATTTATTCTGCTTAAAAATATAATGTTTTCAGGTTCTAAATACAAAGGTGGACGTGATTCACCTTCAATGCAGCATGAACAATAGACTGATGCTTTTCCATCAATACCTTTTTTAAAATTCTGCTCATGTTTCTTTAATCTTTTTTCTAAATTACGTATATGGATACTAAGTTCCTTATCTTGTTTAATTTGAGACCGAAGAATCCATATATTATCTTTATACTCTAATTTCGATGTAAGTTCTGTTCCTTTAACCTTTGCATCATCACAACTTATGCCCAAGATCTCTGATATTTCACTTATAGATAGCTCTTCAGACCTTACAACAACTCTAGCTCTAAATTTCCAACTCATTTTATATTTCCTTTAGCTTGATATCCGTCTTATCACCAGGACCTCCGCCACCTTTAGGGTGAATATAGACGTTACCTTCTTTATCTTTGTACAAATCAGAATGAGCAGATGGCCCAAACCCATCCTTTAGTTCATGAATATCATAACCCGCATCCTTTAACCTCCTTATCTCTCCAGGAGATAGCTTTTTCCTACCACTAGCCTCAATAATTTCTGGCCCCTGCTCAACCCCCTCAACCCCAGGAACACTCGTATCTATCATACCATCTGAAGGAACCCCAGTAACTGTTATTCCCCTCTCTGTGACTGGTGTACTTGTTAACGATGGACCTCTCTCTTTCCCTATTGTCTCCGTTCCTCCCACCCCCATCTCTTCACCTTGTATCCCTTCAACCTTCCCTCTCTCTTCCGACCATTTTGATCGTATTGCTGCTACCGCCTCTCTCATATTACCTACATTCCCATTTGCTATTTGGGTTGTTAAATATACCGCTGATAACGCTGCTGCAACTGTATACGGATTTACAATCAATGGTGCTGCTGCAGGCCCTATACTATCTACATATTTCTCTGGATTATTTATATATTCTTCATAAGCCTTCTCTTTATCCCCAACCTCATATCCATACTCATCCAACGCAATCCATGTATCCATCTCCCCAAACGCTAGTTGTTTCCCTTCCAACCCTGCCCGTAACGTTCCCCCTGGATCAGTTGCAAGATCCATCATCTTCGCTTTTACTGTATCCTTCACATTTTCCAACGCCTTCACCGCATTTATCGGGAATTCAAGCACTGCCTTTATCGTATCTATTGGATGTAGGACAACTCCCAGATCTACCTCCAGATCTGCATCAATCCCGCCCAACCGCTCTTCTTTTGTTAACACTTGTGTTTCCGTCACGTCTCGGTTGATTCCTCCCGTTTCTGGATCATATGCAACTCCCCCAACTACTATATTACCACCACCCACTGTCGCTTGCGTTTTTCTCTC
>JABSQL010000370.1 GCA_013215865.1 Candidatus Margulisiibacteriota bacterium | reverse complement strand
TGGTATCATTGCTGCGTCTATTTTATCTGGAAAAGCACTCGCACCATTTGATAACGCAATACGTACTTGGAAATCTGTTCTAACTGCCCGAAAGTCTTATAAACGGCTCAAAATGATAGAGGAAAAATCACCCGATAGAGATGAAGCAATGAAGCTAAATGACCCTGTTGGAAAAATAAATGTTGATACGTTATTTTTCACTCCCATGGGTTCATCTATACCCATCATAAAGAATATTTCTTTTGAGATAGAACAAGGCGAAATGATGGGGTTAATTGGACCCAGTGCTTCTGGAAAAACCACTTTGGTTAAATTACTGGTGGGCATATGGAAACCCAGTTCAGGCATTATTCGGTTGGATGGCGCGAATATTTATACTTGGAACCGGGAACAGATGGGTCCTCGAATGGGTTATTTACCCCAAGAAATTGAATTATTTCATGGCACGGTGAAAGACAACATCGCCAGAATGAGTATCGACCCTCAGCCTGAGGAAGTAATTAAGGCAGCTAAAATAACCCATTGTCATGAGATGATACTCAGTTTACCAAAAGGGTATGACACTGAAATTGGTGTCAGAGGCGCATACTTATCTGCAGGACAGCGCCAAAGAATTGGTTTAGCCAGAACTTTTTATGGAGATCCAAGAGTCATTGTATTAGATGAGCCAAACTCACATATAGACCCGGTGGGCGACCAGGCATTGGTTCGCGCACTAGACCACGCTAAAATCAATGGTGTAACGGTTGTAATCATTACCCACCGACCCTCCATTTTGAAAATGGTTGATAAAGTACTGGTACTTGCTGAAGGTCAACTCCAACATTTTGGAAAACGAGATGACGTGTTACCTCATGTACTGCCCCAGTATTATAACGTAAACAAAGTCATCAACTAATGTTAGAAGGGTCAGAAAACCTCCAAAATATTGCCAAAGATCCGATTCGTGTCGGGATATTTTTGATGGTCATATTCTTCATCGTTTTTGGACTCTGGAGTATTATTGCACCTCTAAACAGTGCCGCTATAGCACCTGGAATTGTTATTGTAAGCAGCAGCCGAAAAACAGTCCAACACCTTGAAGGTGGCATTATTAAGTCAATTTTGATACATGAAGGTCAAACCGTTAAAGCAGGCCAAGTATTGATCACTTTAGAGGATACAAGTATGAAAGCAGCCCTAAATATTCATTTAAAAAAACGCATTGCATTACAGGCGAAATCTGATCGGTTAACAGCAGAACGAGATGGGAATTCATCCTTTGACATACATGGTATTGTTTACAAAGATTTTGATCCTGATGTCGTCTCAAAACTTATTTCAGGCGAAAAGAAATATTTCACAACTCGTAAACAGCTGTTTAAAAGTCAGCTGGAAATTTTTGACCAAAAAGTAAAGCAAATTGAGAAAGAAATTGAATCATTAAAATCTCAAATAATTGCCTCAAAAGAGCAATTACGATTGGTAAAAAAGGAAATTACTTTTCAAGAGCAGTTACTCAAAAAAGGGTTTGTTTCTCTACAAGAATTAATAGGACTCAAAAAAGAAAAAGCAAGACTATTGGGCAGTATTGGGGCCTATACAGCATCAATTTCAAAAGTAAAGCAAGCGATTATTGAAACCAAAATGGATCGTGTGTCTTTTCAGAATAATACGTTAAATGATATTGCGTCTGAGCTACAAGACGTTCATATAAACATGTCTAACATAGAAGAACATATTCTTGCGTCTAAAGACACATTAAATCGAGGAGAAATAAAAGCAACCAATTCAGGGGTCGTAACAGGCCTTAACTATCATACGATCGGAGGTGTCATTTCTCCTGGAACCTCCATTATGGATATAGTTCCTCAAGATGAGGAGTTAATTATAGAGGCAAAGGTCAACCCTCAAGATATCGATGTTGTTCATGTGGGTTTATCTGCTAAAGTTCGTTTATCTGCATTTAAATATAAATCCGTTCCTCTTCTCGAGGGGAAAGTGATACAGGTATCTCCGGATCGATTCATAGATCAAATGACAGGTGCCCCCTATTTCACTGCAAGAGTACGGTTGGACAGTCATGAATTAAGTAAGTTCAAAGATGTGACGCTATATCCTGGGATGACAGCAGAAATTTACATTGTAACAGGCGTAAGAACATTATTGTCCTATTTAATGAGTCCCATCACAGATACATTAAAAAGGACTTTTCGAGAAGATTAAGTATATCTAAACAGCCCGAGCAACGGGGCTAATGTTTTTCACAACCTTTGCAATTTCTGCCTTTACAATAGGTGGTAGATCAGGAAGATGATCTTTTTGCTTTTCAAATAGAGCTTCCAGTTCTTTTCGGAGTGATATTAGATCGGCCTTCATTCTTTCTCGGTAAGGTTCTGTTTCTTTAACCAGTTTGGGTACCATGGACATATAGTATTCTATTCCGTCTATTAGGTTCTGTTTGAAGGCATTAAAATGGGCAGTCTGTTTCTCAGTAATGGGAGATGCTTCCTTCATTTGTTTGGCCAAATAGTCAATGTATAGTTTTAATTCACTGACAAACATATTGGGACGATACAGGTCATTCAACAATGACAAGCGGCCGTAGATATGCCCTACCATTTCTTTTAACGTCGCCATTTTACTGAAATAGGCCAGGTTGGGTCCTGGGCATACTGCCGTTGCCTGTTCACGTTTATTTTCTACCTGATATTTTCTTAAAGAGCCTGCTGCTAAATCTTCGCACAAACATGTTTTAGCCACTACTTTTCGTACCGCTTCTTTTATTGCTTGAATGCCAAGTCCTTGCTTATTAATATGTTCTATTTTTTTGCGTTGATACAGTTTTGAGGCTGTGCAAATGGGGATTTTGGTAAATTCTGTATTGGAGATCAAGTGTCCTTTGGGACAGGGACTTCCTGGCTTACCTTCTTCTATTCTTTTTTCACGGAGTTTCTCACTATCCGTACCCCTCACTGTATTAAACGGAACCCCCAATGGAGATACATCACTCAGATATAAGTCTTTCTTTCCAACTGCTGCCAAGTGGGCCCGTGTTTTATCATCTACTGTAGTGACTTCCGGCACCAATAGAAAAGGCGTCGCCCAACCGGTACCATTAACGCCATAATGATCTAACAGGAAGCCTTGTTCATGTGCCGTTCCAATTCCGCCTTGAACAGTCACTTTGGTTTCAGGTATTTCTTGATATGTTCTTTTGTCTTTCTTCTCAAGCGCCTCATTGCATATATCAAAAAGCTGTTGTGTTAGTTCCGAACGTTTCACTTTAAATTCTTCTAAAATAGGCCCCATGAGATGTCCATTTGTGGCAAAGGCATGTCCCCCACAATTGAGGCCTGATTCTATGCGATGTTCAGATATCCAAATACCTTTCTTGGCTAAAAATTTTCCTTGGGTCCAAGAAGACCTGTAATCGGATACTTTTAAGATTATTCTCTTTTTAAGATGACCGTTTTTATCTGGAAAAAAGTCTGGGCATTGCTCACAATAGGCATACAGTCTTCGGTTAAATCCGGCTGAAAAAATAATCGCTGCGGATAACTGACTATTCGCAAACCCTCTTAGAGCAGTAATCGCATCTCCATATTCAGGTGCTTGGATTTTGCCTTCTTTATCCCGATTATCACGGTCGATCTTGGTCATGATATTGACATCAATGGAACCGGCGGTTATACCCTGTCGAAGCTGTTTTTGCAGGTCTTCTTTTTCTTTAGGTTCTGTGGTTTCCAGCATGCATTGATATTGTTGCTTTAATGTTGATTTTTCCGGCAGCATTTCGAAATATTTATCGATATCAGAACCTGACTTAAAAGGAAGTTGGCGCAACGTCTCGATTTGTTGTTTGACGAGGGTGTATACCATGTTCAAATACGAAGTAATTCGTTCTGATCGATAGTCATCTGAGGAAAATTTTAAGATGGGCTCAAACGGGATGTTATTTTTCTTAGAATGATATTCCCGCATCTGCTCACAAAGCTCATTATCACCGATTGAAATAACAGAAGAAATACCATATTTAGCCACCTTAAGCGGCGCATCTATGGTAAATGCGGTTCCCATTACAGGAATATAGAACGTATGGTTTGAATTGGACATCTTTTATCTCCTTATTTTATCACCATGTATCCCATGGCAACACCCTTCAACATAAGTTTGCATATAAATAATTATCTTGCCTTCTACTATATATATCGAACATTTATGGCCAATAATTGCAGTTTTTTATACCCAAATCCTCTGTTATGATAAATTGTCTTTATGATAAAGATAGTTTTAACATGAAAAACAAAATAAAGCAGATTATAATCGATTTTCAGAATATGCATAACCAAAGAAAAATATTCATGACCAAAAATGATACTTTAATCAAACACCTCCAATTTACAGAGATACCCTACATCCCTTGCCCAGCAAACCGATGCAATCCCCTTCCGTCATGATCTGCCCAATAATATACCTTTTTAAATCGTTCTTTGTACTTAATATTCGGTGCATAACTGAGAGGCTTTGCAAATCCATTCTTCACCATAAGCTCATTTATCATTCGACCGTCTTGTATATAAACATAGGCCAAAAGCCGTTGATACCAATCCCGCTTTCGATTATCAAATTCCAATTCCACCACATCTCCCGGCTTTACCAAACTCTTCAAATACAGCTTAGCTGTTAAGCCTGCCTGTAAAATCGTCCCCATGGTCATGGTTGATTCCTTTGTTTGCTTTAATGCTTTATCATTGGGCTTGCTTTCAGGGGCATCAATACCCAACAACCTTACATTCTCAACCTTGCCATTCACAAAAACAACCATCGTATCGCCATCTGTTACCTTCAATACTGCTGCTTTTTCATTACAAAACACCCCTCCCATCCCGATCCAAAGGATGCCTAAACAGACACATATTATCTTTCTGAATATCATACGTTTAGTGTTGACCGTTGATTCCAAATGGCTTCTAAATCTGATGCTAAAAACGAGCCTATAATAGAAGAATCCTTCGATAATGTTACCTCAAGAACATTCTGTGTATGCCCTATCTCAGACACAAACACATTCTGATTCTTGAAAGAGTCTACAACGCCTTCACATTCGTCAGAAGATACTTCACATAAATACCCCCCATTTTCAGAGAAGAAAACAGTAAAAGGGTCCAAGGATTCAGGAACGTTCAACACCGCACCCACACGGGCATTTCCCCGCTCCCCCAATACCATTTCGCACAGTGTGACCCAAAGCCCACCTGTTGATATATCATGACAAGATCTGATTTTCTCTTGTTGAATAAGAGAGTGAAGCACTTTATTGGCCCTTGCTTCCTCAGAAAACCGAACCTGCGGTGCTGCGCCGTTTAACCCTTCTTTAAATTGCCGAATCAGCGTCCCGCCAAATTCTGGAAAACGGTCTCCTATCAACACTAATCTCGAATCTGAGGACTGAAGTTGCATGGTAAGTCCTTTCTCATAATGACTGAGACGACCCACCGCTAAAATAACGGGAGACGGCACCACCGCCTTGCCATTTGAAGATTCATTATAAAAACTTACGTTTCCAGAAATAATGGGCAAAGGCTCTCCTTCTATAAATCCCAATGCATTCGACGCATCTGATATTCCCTTTACCCCTTCTTCAAAATCGAAAAATACTTCTGGCTTTTCAGGGTTTCCATAGTTCAAACAGTCCGTGAGAGCAATCGGAGTGGCACCCACACTAACAATGTTTCTGACCGCTTCTGCGACTGCTGCGGCTCCACTAACATAAGGATCTACCTCACCGTATACATTACTGTCCATACTAACAACCAATCCTGTTGGGCAACCTTCTACAGGCGTCACTGCCACGGCATCTCCCTCACCGGGATAAATCACGGTATCTCCCCTCACCGCATTATCATAAAATCGGTATACATATCGCTTAGAAATAACCTGTGGCGACCCCAAAACAGACTGACATAATGACGCAATTTCGGACACAGGAACCCCTTCATAATCTGCGTGTTTCTGAATGGGCTTGGACTGGGCATTTCGTTCTACCTGAACTTCCGTTGTAATGACATTTATCGGCAGATGGCATACCTGTTCCTTTCCATTATAGACAATAAAGTGAGGGTCTTGTGTCACCTTTCCAATAATGGCCGCACCTGCTTGATGATATAAACGAGGCAAATCAAAATCAACATTGAAAATCTCACATACCCGATCCGCTACCGTCTCAGGAACTGCAACGCAAAACCGTTCTTGGGTTTCAGAACACGTAATCACTTCTGGGGGTAACCCATCATGGGCTACATTGACACTTTCCAATTGGATTTCAGACCCAAACCCACTGGCTGCTGCCAATTCAGATACTGCACATGAGATACCGCCAGCACCCAGATCTTTGAATCCAATTTCTATATCTTGATCATGTAACTCTTGTGTCATGGCCTTAATGGCTTCCACTACCACACGCTTTAAAAAGGGATCATGAACCTGAACGGCACCCACATTTTTCATGTCATCATCTGAATCAAGGGTCGCCGAAGAAAAACTGGCGCCACCAAAGCCCGTTTGATCGGTGGATTTTCCAATTAATATAAACACATAAGGTTCTGATTTAGCCTTCTTTGGGACATAACTGTGAATGATTCTGTCTTCTTCCACAATGCCCAAGGCAGCTACATTGACTAAACAATTGTCGTTATAGGAAGGATGATAAATGGTTTCCCCACCCAGCACAGGTAC
>JABSQL010000037.1 GCA_013215865.1 Candidatus Margulisiibacteriota bacterium | reverse complement strand
TCCTGTTCCTGTTCCTGCTCGAGATCGAAATTGAGCAACTCTTTTTCCGTATAGGAAAAAACTGATTCCTCACAACAATATAAAGTGCTCAATACCCTTAAAAAGTTCTCAACCACACTTCCTTTCTTTTTCAGTATCCCCAACTTCTCCTTAAATTGGAAACGAAACCCTTGCCTGAAAACCTCGAGGGTTGAAACGTTTATTCCAGATAATTCGAGAAACTCAAAAAAACTGTTAGTATTTTCTTCTTTCGTATTGCTATTATTTTTTGAATACTCATTTATAATCTTTTCGGAGAAGTCTATGTCATTTGGGTTAAATATCGGCACAGAGCTTTTCATTTCATCAGACTCAGCGGCTTTTATGGGAACTCTATCAGCCATATCCATAGCAATAAATGTAGGTTGAGCCATTGCTCTTAGATGCTCATTTTTACCACATTCTTCTGCTCTCCAATTACGTCCTGAAAATCTAACCTGTTTATTTGGTTGTTCCTCTTTTTTTAAAATAATATGGCCAGACAGTACTCTAATCAAAAGTTCCATCATTGTAAACCATCGGTCTCTACCAGGCTGACTCATTTTTACAGATACTTCCTCACCATAACCACTAGGGGAATTGACGGCATCTTCTATAGGTATGCTGCCTCGGAACATCACATAATATTGGCCTTTACTATTCATGAAAAGTCCATTCATTTCCTGCTCAAAATTGATGATAACCGCGTCATCTTGATTCCGATATATTTCAAATGAACAGCGTTTCATTTTATTTTCTTTGGCATCTTTACTTTTTACTTCGATGTGATACACAATAATATAATGATCCGAAAGATTTGGAATTAAACTACCTAAAAATTTCTTTATTGTTGGTGCTATCTCATTACATTTTTCAAACTCATTTTCATAGTGCTCAAATGCTAGAATATGACGGATATCTTCTGGTTTAGCTTTACGCTGAAAATAGCGGATAATTGGCGGGCATTTATGAACAATTCCTGTATCCTTACACCATTTTCTTTTGTGATTGAATTTATGCATATGACTAATTGAGGAAGCTATATTCCATGAAACATAATTTGCTTTAAGAGCCTTATGGTGTTTACAATCATTAAAATCAATGCATTTTTCTTTCTTAGGTAGTTTATACTTTGAAACTAACATTTTCAGAACCGGTTTAAAAGCAAGAAACATTTTCTGGGAGTTTAGTGGTGATACCTTACTTTTCTTTTCAGGTGGTTCGTGGTGGTGTTGTTGGGGTTGGGTTTGATGTAGGGGGGTAGCTAGGGGAGTCTCGATGGAGTCAGTGCAAAGAAACTTGAACAGAAGCATAATTTGCTCAGTCCATAATCGCTTCACAATGTTCTCAACCTCCGAGTTTACTACTATGAAGCCTTTTATTTCAGGATTTAAGCTTTTGTCATAATAATTTCTTTCCCAAGAAAATATTATATTTTTATCTTTGCTTAAAGATAGACGGTGAATAGGAAGTTTATTGTTGGTTTTATTTACAACAATTTCTATTGCTGTATGCTTACTACGATAGTAATAAGTGATCGTAACTGAATCATTGTATATTTTGCCCTCCATAGTCTTTTCTGCCCAATCCTCTGGTTCGTTTTTATCTGCTCGCAATATATCGAAAAAGATTCTATATAATTCGTCAGCGCGTGTAATAGAATCGTTAAAGGTATGTTGAATGGAGTTTTCATCTATTTTCTGTACATTAGAACCAGAAGAATTAGATTGTTGTTGAGGTGGAGGGTGGGGTTGTTGTTGGGATTGTGGGGGTTGCCAATGAGATGCACAATACTCAAATATATTCAAACATGTATCTGCGGCAAAAAGATTGTCACTTGCATCAATCCATTTGCCAGCGCTACTACTTTGTTCTATTACAAGTTTTGTTCCGCTATCTATTTTAAATCGAATTCGACTAGAATCTGGCATTACAATCATTAAATATTTATGAGAATTCATAGATGTATATAGAACATAAAGGACTACTGTTGGCCCGTTCGGTGGATTTTGAAATGGACAAGGAATTGCCATGCCATCGGGCAAAAGTCTAAGGGTATTAAAAGTGTTCATAAGTCTTGATTTTGAATTTTTCTTGGCTGATCCTACTGCTACTATCTTATACCTTAATGTTATATGCACTGTTATCACTCCTATCAAATGTGTTACTAAAATATATATCGAACAAATCCAGGAATAATTGCACTAAAACGCACCCAAACTTCTTGATGGATTATTTTCTTTCCATAATCCCCAACAAAAACCACCCCAAAATACCGCCCATTCATGTACACCCCCGATTCATCAATAACAACTTCATCACCCTCTAAAGCTACAACTCGTTTAATAAGGGGTGCCATAAACCCATCCCCCGATATGAAGGCCAAGGCTCTTTCAAATTCTTCTCGACAGAAATTAAGAATCAAATTAGTCATTGTATCTTAGTTGTTTTAAGCATAATATTAGGTCTTAGCGTAACTCACTGTTCCATTGCTACTCGGACCCCATTATCTCGCACGATTTAGACGCAAAACACGGTGTTATTCAAACTATTTTACAACGATTTAATTAAGTGTCTATTTTAATTAAGCAATCCCAGAATATTAACTACTATACCTGATATCCATATGTATCAAACATCTTTTTGTGATCTCCTGGGTTCACAATAGTAAATGGGTTCACAATAGTAAAGTTACCGGATATTTCCCTCTTGAAAACATACTGAGTACCTTCTTTATCGGTGCAAATTAAAAGATATGTTTTATCTTCTTTGTTGGTTTTTGTTTTATGAAAATCACCTTCAAATACTTCCTCACTGTCCAATAAAGTTAGTTTACCATGACCGCTTGGGTCTCCTGTTACCCAGTTTCCATCATATTCAAAATCATTTGTACAGGTCAAAGTGCCATGCCCATGTATTTTACCATTTTCAAATTCGCCTTTATAGGTGTTTCCATTCGCATATGTCACAGTTCCTGAACCGTTTCTTTTGCCATCTTTCCATTCTCCATCATATATATCTCCATTTACATATGTTTGTCTTCCGTGTCCGTTCTTTTTCTTATTTTTCCACTCTCCATCATATGTATATAAATCTTCTCCAGATGCGTCTTTAAATGTATGTGCCCCTTTACCGTCAACTATTCCATGGCCATTCCAATTTCCTGTAATCTTATTTCCATTTGCCCAGGTCATTGTCCCAAGTCCATTAGCTTGCCAACCCTTCCATTCACCATTATCTAAACTACCGTCAGAAAATTGATGGATACAATTTCCAGACTCCATTCTATGTAACCGAAACTTCTGATGGAAGGAATCTATGGTATTAAAAGAACTATCCTTAAAAGAAACTTCTAGATCAAACGATTTGTTCCCACCTATTCTGAGATTCAATTTTTCATTTCCATTTGCACATCTAATAGAAACCCTATAAATTTGTTTTGAAGCATCTTCGTATAAGCTATTTTTATGTAGCAGGCCTAAGAATTTTCTCTCTTTTTCGTATACCCTTCCATCTAGAAGGAATAGTAGTACAAATAATTTTAATGTTGATACAGGAATTTCAGCATCTGGATAACTTCTACTAAAGTCCGCACGAAAAACTTCTAAATGTTTATCAAAGAACTTTTGATAATCATCATAAAGTTGTTTGTAAGCACCATTGTCTACTGTATTATTTTTCTTATATTCTCTAAGTTTGGTTAGTATTAATTGTTGAGCTGATTTGCTAATTTGAGTGCCATTTACTATACCAATTAACCTATCTTCATAATCTTTACTACTTGAAGAAGGATTATACTGTTCAAGGAATTTATCACTTTTTAGACCTGGTAGATAACTACCAATAAGTTTCAATAAATGTTCTGGGAGATCATCTATTGAAATCTCGTTATCTCCATCTTTTGATTCTCCTATTGAATCTTCACTATCTGAAGATGGAGTTTCTTCGTTTTGTACAGCTAACCCAAATCTTTTTCTTATAAGCTCATCAAAACCATCACTTTCACCACCCTCTGAATCACTATCAACTTCTTTATGCTCGGCTACAAGAGAATCACACATTTTTGATTGATTCCTTTTTATTGATATAGACTGACCTAGTGGGTATGAATTTCTCATTCTTAAATTATTACGTGACGAAGGTCCACCCCTAGAAAATGAAGATACACTTAGAATTTTTGTTGATAAAGTCATATTTAACTCCCTATTTTAAATTAAAATTAAAATTAAGTAAAATGAGCCAATTGCAAAATAGGGATTGCTAAAACAATATAGCATATAATCTCTTGTGAAATAATAATACCAAAGAAAGCTCGACCATAAGAGGGCATTTTGAGTGGCAGCGCGTTTTTCTTTTGAATCGAGCAAGGTAATGCCGAACATTAGCATTGAGGCTTTCAATTTGAGTCGTGTGCTTCTTGCCGATTAGATGCTTTTGGGCTGATAACTCTCTGTATACTTTCCACCCGTACGGTCACATTACTGACACCCAACACTCGCCCTGTTCCGCGAAAACCCATTCCCTCTAAATATAACTTCAAAAAACTGGTGTCCTCGATAGGAATTGAACCTACGGCCTCCGGATTAGGAATCCAGCGCTCTATCCGACTGAGCTACGAGGACATCTCTATATATATCTTATAATCACATAGAATTGTCAAATACCTTTTTGTTTGTGTTCTCCACCTAACCTCATAACTCCTGTACAATGGTGTCCATATGCAGGAATCAATTCTCATAAAACAGGTTCAAATTGTTACCCCTCAAGATACACGGGTAGGGGATATTTACATTGAAAATGGAAAAATTGCCAAGATGGATGCCTCTATCAGTGCCTCTGCAGAATTGGTGATCCAAGAAAGTGGACTTACACTTCTACCAGGGGTATTGGATCCCCATGTTCATTTTAGAGAGCCTGGTTTTGAGCATAAAGAAACCCTTAAAACGGGGAGTGAAGCCGCGGCTTCTGGGGGTGTAACCGGTTTTTTTTGAAATGCCAAATACAAATCCTCTGGCTACGGATATATCTGCCATGCAGGCAAAGAAAAAAATCGCTTCAGAAAATAGCCTTGTGAATTATAATTTTTTTGTTGGAGCGACGCCTCACAACCTAGATGTTTTGAATGAGATCGAAAACGTGCCTGGCATAAAATTGCTAATGGGGTCTTCAACTGGAGATCTATTGGTATCGGAACCAGATCAGATTGAACGTATTTTTGCGAACGGGAACCGTCTCATCGCCGTACATGCAGAAGATGAAGAAACCATTCAGCGTCAGTCATCATTGTATGAGGATAGCAATAATCCAGAAGATCATATGAAAATCCGTCCCCCAGAAGCGGCCTTGAAGGCCACAAGGTTGGCTGTTCAGCTGTCCCATCAATACAAACGAAGGCTTCATATCTGTCACCTTACAACAAAAGAAGAAGTTGATTTTCTTCGAAAAGAAAAAGGGTCCTCTTTGATATCCACTGAAGTGACCCCCCAACAATTGGCACTGTACGCACCAGAGGTATATGAAAAACTGGGTACTTTTGCCCAAATGAATCCACCTTTGCGTGAGAAATACCATTGTGATGCTCTTTGGAAAGGGTTGAGAGATGGGGTAATAGACTGTATCGCGACAGACCATGCACCTCACACCATTGAAGAAAAGGAAAAACCATTTGGGCAAGCACCTTCAGGTATTCCGGGTGTTGAAACAGCACTTCCCCTGTTCCTCAATTGGGTGAATGAGGGGTTATGTACGTTGCAAAATGTGGTAACTTGGATGTCTGAAATGCCCTGTAAACTTTATAATGTCCAAAATAAAGGCATGTTAAAAGAGGGTTTTGATGCAGACTTGGTTCTGGTAGATATGAATGCCACTCATACCATTTCTAATGAAGGAACTTATTCTAAATGCGGATGGACACCTTTTAATGGGTGGAAGTGCCAGGGCCGTCCCATGATGACCGTTGTGAATGGAAATATGGTGTTTAGAGAAGGGGATTTCTTTCGGGAGGTCATGGGCAAAGAAATTCTCATTGGATCATGCTATAATTCTGCCTAATATGTTAATGGAAATACATGTTGCGCATACCCAGGGTTTTTGTGCGGGTGTCGCATATGCACTCAATATTGTTGATCTGACACTGAAAAAGTTTGGTGTGCCATTATATGTGCGCCATGAGATTGTTCATAACACCTCCGTCATTGAAGACTATAAATCCCAAGGGGTTATTTTCATAGATGAATTAGATGAGGTGCCAGATAATAGCACCGTCATTTTTTCTGCACATGGAACAGCGCCTCATGTTTTTGAAGAAGCCAAAAAGAGGGGGCTTAAATATATTGATGCGACATGCCCCTTAGTTACCAAAGTTCACCGATACGCAGACCGGTTTTCACAACGTAACGTTCAGACCGTCCTCATCGGGCATAAAGGTCATCAAGAACTTATTGGGACCTCTGGATATGTGCGCCAAGACTTACTGCATATTGTACAAAATGTTTCAGACGTTGATAACTTAAATATAGATCCCCAAAAACCAGTGGGCTTTTTAACCCAAACGACCCTTTCTGTTCAAGAAACAGGCGAAATTATAAGCAAGTTACGAGAGAAATACCCTCACATTGAAGGCGCCTCAAAAGCGGATATTTGTTATGCGACGACGAATCGTCAAAATGCGGTGATTGAACTGGCTAAGGTGTGTGATATCGTTATTATTTGTGGGTCACCGGCAAGCTCCAATAGTAACCGTCTTAGAGAAACCGCTGCAAAATTTGATGTCCCCAGTTACATTATCGACTTTCCCAATGATTTTGACATCAGTCTTTTAAAAGGAAAGAAAAGGGTGGGTGTCAGCTCAGGAGCTTCTGTCCCCCAAAAGATTGTAGATGGTCTTATATTGAGGATCCAAGACAAATATCCAAATGCGACTGTCCATCAAAAAGATAGTGTTGAGAAGGATATCGAATTTCCTCTACCAAAATCATTAAAAGAACAATGTCAAACAGCGTAGAAGACGGAACCTTACCCGCTCTAGATTTTGGAAAAATAAAAAAAATCTCATCGATTGGGGTGAATGTTATTCCT
>JABSQL010000369.1 GCA_013215865.1 Candidatus Margulisiibacteriota bacterium | reverse complement strand
TTTGTTACTTGAAGGGATATTTAAAGGTTTGGTTTTATCTCTCTTTTCTCCCTGTTTCCCCTGCTTTCAATCTCACTGTCACTTTCGTCCCTACTTATTTACCCTCAGCTTTACCCACTGTTTGTTCTATAGAGCCCTCTCTTTTTGCCCTGTTTCCCCTGCTTTCATTCTCACTGTCACTTTCGTTCCTACTTATTTACCCTCATCTTTACCCACTGTTTCTTCTGGAGAGCCGAATAATTAAAGAAATCATCACATTCTTTAAAGTTTCCAATTGAGTAAAGCTTGAAAAATAAGTATAATGAAATGATGTGCGGCATTGTAGGTTATACTGGGCCCAGAGGAATGGAAACAATTCTTCTCGTTGGCTTAGAGAGATTAAGTTATAGAGGCTATGATTCCTCCGGAATCGCCACTATATATAATGGAGAACTCAGCACCTGGAAAAAACCTGGGAAAATTCGTGAACTTGAAGCCACCCTTAAAAACTTCACTATCAAAGGTCATGTGGGTATTGGTCATACCAGATGGGCGACTCATGGCGAACCCAATGAGCTAAATGCACATCCCCACCTAGGAAATGAGGGGAAAGTTGCTGCTGTACATAACGGAATAATCGAAAACTATACACATATTAAGCAAAAACTATCAGAAAAAGGACATATATTTCGCTCTGTTTCTGACTCAGAAGTCATCCCCCACCTCATTGAGACATATCTTAATGGGAGCCTAGAAAGTGCTGTAGAAAAAACAGTCAAGGAGCTGGAAGGTTCTTTTGCAATTGCGGTTATTTCTGAATCTGATCCTGACAAAATCGTTGTTTACAGAAAAGGGAGCCCCTTAATCATTGGTGTTGGGAAAGGTGAAAATTTCATTTCATCTGATGTTAATGCCCTCATGCCCCATACCAAAGAAGTCATCTATCTTGATGATGATGAAATGGCCATTATTTCCAAAGAAAATGTCATCATTAAAAAGTCAGGGAATATTGTTCAGAAAAAAGTGAATCATATCAGCTGGGATGCTGCCCAAGCTGAAAAATCTGGATATGACCATTATATGTTAAAAGAAATTCATGAACAGGCGACGGTTTCCAGACAAATTATAGCTAAGTCTATTTCAAAACAGAACAAAGTAGGGTTTAAACACGTAGAAAGTTCCATGACATATTTAGAAAAGGTAAATCGTTTTATTATTCAAGCTTGTGGCACATCTTGGCATTCAGGTCTTGTCGGGAAATATTGGCTGGAACAATACGCAAGAATCCCGACTGAGGTCGACATCTCTTCTGAATTTCGCTACCGCCATATGATTTCAAGAGAAAATGAGATTATTATTGCATTATCCCAATCCGGTGAAACTGCAGACACGTTAGCTTGTATTCGCGAAGCCAAAAGCAAATTTTTCAATGTATTGTCCTTTGTAAACTCTAAAGGCAGCACCATGGACCGTGAATCAGACGGCGTCATTTACACACACTCAGGTCCAGAAATAGGTGTTGCTAGTACAAAAAATTACATTGCACAGCTGATTTCACTATACCTGTTTACTATCTTTATTGGACGACTTAAAGGGACTTTATCAGAAGAAAAAGCCGACAAAATGATTCAATCTGTCAAGAAGATTCCAGAGTATATTGATAGTATATTGGGTAACACTGATGCCATTAAAACGATCGCAGATAAATATTATTTAAGCCGTGAGTTCGTATTTATTGGCCGAGGCGTTAATTATCCAACCGCCCTCGAAGGTGCTTTGAAACTAAAAGAAATTTCATACATCCATGCCACAGGATATCCTGCAGGAGAATTAAAGCACGGACCGATTGCACTTATAGACGCCAAACTGCCTGTTGTCTGTATTGCACCTCAATCTGACACGTATAACAAAATGATCGCTAATATTGAAGAAGTTAAGGCCCGAAAAGGAAAGACCATTATCATTGCAACAGAAGGAGATACTCAGATTCAAAGTTTGGCAGATGATATCATTTACATCCCCTCTTTTTGTCATGATTTAACACCCATTTTGTCTGTGATTCCTTTGCAGCTTTTTGCATACTACATTGCGATAAAACTAGATTGTGATGTCGACCAACCCCGCAACCTAGCAAAGAGTGTGACCGTCGAATAATGTGATTATTTTAATCGGGTTCATGGGTAGTGGCAAAACAAGTGTCGCAAATGAACTTCATACACTCAGCAAATATCCTATCATAGAAACGGACCAAATAATCGAAGATCGTGTGGGGATGTCGATTCCTGATATATTCAAAACCAAGGGAGAACCCTTTTTTAGAGAACAAGAAGCAGAGGTATGTTGTTCTTTATCAACCATTCGAACACCATCTATCATATCCACGGGTGGTGGGCTGATAATGGATAAAACCAATCAAGCGTGCTTAAAAAAGTTAGGCACTATTTTTTATTTATACGCTAAACAAAGGACTATTTTAGACCGTATTCAGAAAGAAGGGGGTCGCCCCTTACTTGATAATGCTTCAAACAAACAGACAACCATACAATCTCTTTTTTCTACACGTCATCCTGTATATCAATCCATTGCCGATGTGACCATTTTTACAGACCGTCTCGACCCTAAGCAAGTTGCATCCCATATTTTCGAACAATTCCAAGTGACTAGTCCCTTCATCTTAGGTAATATATAATATCAAACCTCATGCAACTTAATAATGGTAATACTTATACAATACCCGTCACCTTAGGTGATCATAAAAGTTACCCCATATACATCGGGAATGATACCTATTCCCAACTCGGATCAACCATAAAACAGCTCTCAGTTGGGCAAAAACTGATGATCGTCACACATCCTGAAATCCAAGGGCTTTATGGAGAATTGATTGCTGATCGTTGTGAAAAAGAAGGGTTTAAGGTATCCGTTGTCACCATACCACCTGGGGAAGATCATAAAAATATGGCTACGGTTTCTCAATTGCTGGACAAAATGATTGATTACCAATTTGAGAGGCGCGATACGATCGTTGCTCTTGGTGGTGGTGTCATCGGTGATACAGCAGGATTTGCAGCCTCTATTTA
>JABSQL010000368.1 GCA_013215865.1 Candidatus Margulisiibacteriota bacterium | reverse complement strand
TCATTTTTTTAAACATGTTTCTAATGATATATATGTTAATACCTACAACTTGAATTCGCCCATATTTAGGTATGACCACTTTCATTTTCCCTCTCTTGCTATCTTTTTTATAAGGATAGTCAACACATGCTACTTCACTACCAGATTCTGGTTTATACACCATATGTGTATAATCTCTGAACATATTAAAAATCACTGCAAACGTCCCGAATTGATTTCGATTAATCATACCGTTCATATATGCCACGATCGCAACGTCCATAATAAAACTATGAGGAAATTCCTTTCCATCGATATTGTTAGGATGCGTCCATTGAATTAAAACCTCTAAATCCTCATTAAATTTGTTTGTTTCATTTAAATCGAAACTGACATCTCCCCTTGAAACTTTTCGATGCAAGAATGAACTTAATCTCTCGACCATATCAAAATGATTTTCTTCAATATCCGCTAGAGATTCTCTTATTTTTTTGCTTTTTCTGACAAATACCACAAAATGTCGCGGATCTTTTGGCACTGCTTCTTGCTCTTCACAAAGATTTTTGTTTGCTATTTGATTTGCAATCTTGTCATTTAATCGAAGTTCTTCCAAAGATGATTTTACATTTATTCTCCGTCCGCTATTGGTTTGCCCATTTGCCTCAAATGTCCAACAGGCTTTATCACTATTTACAGCATATCGGTGTTTTTTCATCAATGACATATCTGATAATTCAGAATCTAAGTATTTCTTTCTTTGCAGATACCTTTTGACATTACGTTGAATTGTAGTTGCTGCAGCATATAATTCACCTCTCTTCTCTTCTGCAGAACCTGAAGCAGTTACAGATGAGATTTCGCTATCCCTTCTCTCACTGCAATCTGATTGTGGTTGATTATCCAGCCCCAACCTTTCCTGCACCCTCACACTCATTATTTTAAATGTACTAATTGTCATTTTGTATGCTCCTTATGAAAGTATTTTGTAAAATACATAATTTACGTTGAAATATATTATATGTTTCAGACATACTATAAAACATATCGAACAAATTGCGTAATAATTGCACTAAAAATATATTGAAAGTTTTTGTTAGGCCAAAAGAAAGTAACCCCGTTGAGCCCCAAAGGGTGCGAATAAGCCCATGTTAAGCGACCAAAATGCTGGCATGACGGTATAGCGCAACACTATCCTGTCATTCTTAAATATGTATATCAAGAAATATATAATGTCATTACTACCCATTTCCTTAGATTTAAACAGAGAACTTTATATTTCTAAGCATCACTAGAGGCAGATACAATAGGGCCCTTTAAAATGAAAAACTAATTTTTAGTGAACCCAATTAATCAAATCATCTTTATCATTTATAAGAGTATGAAACATTTCTCTGTATGAATTAAAATCATCATAATATTTTCTAGCATTATCAAATACATGCAATACGGGGAATAAAAATATTTGCTCACCTCCATCAACAATCCTTGCAAGCCCTAACAATATACTCCGTCCAATACGCGTATCATGGGATGTGCCATCATTGTTTGGACGTATATTTCTTATTAAATTCACAAGCGTTTTCACCTGAAATATTTCAGCAACACCATATAATATTTTTCCAATACCTACAAAGAATCCTAAAGGCACTTTAACAATAGACACTAACCGACATATAGATAAGCTTTTTCTATTCGCCAATCGTCGAGCACCTTCTCTTACTCTCTCTTGCAAATCAATCTGATCTTTATTCTTAATTTCTTCTCTAAAAAATTCTTGCAACCCTCTTTGATTACAATTAGGACATTTATCCTTTTCTTCATCTACTGCCCATTGTTTTAAGGCAGCCTTATCAAAGAGATGAACCTTACAGTTTGCAAACATAGCATTATCAATGGTTAATTGCTCCATAGTAATAGAGCATTCTTGTGGATCCTTAAGTGTTTCTTTGATAGTCTTTTTTGGAGGTTTTCGCCTATATTCTGTTTTTCTATCTATCAATTTTTCACAATTTGTTAGTTTATTAAAGTTTACTCCCCTGCCCCTGTTATCTTCTCCTACTTCATCAACCTGAGCATCTTGCTTCAACTCTTCGGCCATTACATCAGTGGATTTAGACTCTATGCTATTTATATTTACTACTTGCGCCGGATCGCAACTAGAAACAGCGTCAGTAAGTGAAATATTTTTCTGTGTTACAGCAGGTTCCTCTGTAACCTTTGATTCTGTTTTTTTTGAGTTCATATCAAGCAATGTTTGACACCTTGTCGTTAATTGTCTTGAAGCAATTGTAATATTTACACCAGTTGACATTTCAACTCACCCCTTGTTCATAAAATTTATTAATTATTAGACAATCCTGATCAGTTACATGATATTTCAAGATACCGTTAGGAGTTTTGCCTATATATATATATATCGAACGTTTATTAGAATAATTTCACTTAAATATATTTAAATTTTGTTGTAGTACCCAAAGAAGAATGAAAGAAAGAGGGCTCTATAGAACAAACAGTGGGTAAAGCTGAGGGTAAATAAGTAGGGACGAAAGTGACAGTGAGATTGAAAGCAGGGGAAACAGGGAGAAAAGAGAGATAAAACCAAACCTTTAAATATCCCTTCAAGTAACAAATAAT
>JABSQL010000367.1 GCA_013215865.1 Candidatus Margulisiibacteriota bacterium | reverse complement strand
TTATGGCGGGCGCCATCTTAATGGTACATAGTGGTCAATGGGCGTTTATAGCGACTGATACACATCCAATGGGCGGCATGGAATTTCAGGTATTAATTTTACTCATTGGTTTGTACTTTTTTGTACGCGGAAACGACGACACACCCACAACTCATTAGCACTCATAAGGGATATAATATAGTAATTTGAAAAATGGCCGGCTGTTAATTGACAGTTGGCCATCTTCTTATATAATAAACCTTCATGAAATTTGTAGAGATGGTTCCAAGAGATATAGACGCCCTTAAAAAAGATGCTGCGGAAATTTTAAACTTATTTCCAGAAGTAACCGGCTTCAATATCCCAGATGTCTTAAGACTGGAAAATAGAAGTTATGACGCTGTACGTTCGCTTCTTGAAATTGACATTGATGCCATTCCTCATATCAGATGTATTGATCACCCCATACCCAAAACGCTTGATATTATTACTTCATTAGTGGATGTCGGTTTAACATCTGTTCTCCTCATATCAGGAGACATTCCTTCAAGCCCCTCAGCCGAAACCCATCCCATTAAAACCACCGCTGTTGTTGAGGCTGTTAAATCTAAATTACCGAATCTTAATGTCTACTCTGCGCTAGACCCTTATCGGAATTCCATTCAAAAAGAATTGCAATATTGCCAAGATAAAACAAACGCAGGTGCAGATGGTTTTTTCACTCAGCCCTTTTTTGATGCAAGACTTGCTTCTATATATTTAGAGCAATTATCTAAATCAACTGTATTTGTTGGCCTGTCCCCAGTCACTTCACCACAATCGTACGCATATTGGGAAACAAAAAACCATGTGGTATTTCCAGATACGTTTGAACCCAATTTGGCACACAATATACAGCTTGGAAAACACATTCTTGGCGCTACTGATGAACATAAACAACATTCTTACTTCATGCCGATTAAAACAGAGCCTATCCCTTATCTTACAGGTATCTTTAGCTAGAGTTTACAATCCAATAAATATATTCTATACTTTCTTAGCTAAATTGAGCTTAAAATAAAAAGTTGAGGTATTATTTTGAAAAGTATTAAATTAAAAGCAGAACAGAGACTACGATTTGGAAAAAACCAAGTAAAAAAACTGAGAAAAGATGGCTATGTTCCCACCATTATTTACGGGGAAAAGTCTGATCCAAAATGCTTAAGAATAAAAGATGAAGACATCAGCCGGTTATTTAGAGAATCAACGGGCTCAAATCTATTAATTGAACTTGAAATTCAATTAGATAAAGGCACAGAGACTGAAATGGTAATTACCCACCAACTGACTCGGGACGCTATCTCACGAAAATTAATCCACTTAGATTTCTTGAAAATTGATATGAACAAAGAAATCACAACTCATGTTCCCATCAAATATGCAGGTACTCCTGTCGGTGTTGTTCAGGGCGGTATCTTGGTTCATAATTTGAATAGTATCGAAATGAAATCTCTTCCTAAAGATATGTTAGACGTCTATGACCTAGACATATCAACGCTGGAACTGGAAAAATCCATCAAAGTAAGTGATCTAAATATTCCTTCTGAGGTTACTCTTATTACACAAGAAGAAAGAACCATTTGCCATATTGAGCTTCCAAAAATTGTACAAGAAGTTGAAGAAGAAACAGAAGGTGAAGAGGGAGAAGAAGGCGCCGAAGGTGATGAAAAAGATGGTGAAAGCGGCGAAAAGAAAGAAGGATCAAGTACTGAAGAATCAAAAGATGGCGAAGCTAAGAACAGCGGTGACACAGATAAAAAGGGAGAAAGTAACGCTTAGATTCCTGTTTTACTTTCCCATCTATGAATAACGTTGGCACAGATAAACGATCATCTCTCTTAAAGAAAATAAAGGATTCCTCATTTCTTGAAGGCTCGTTTACCACGCGTGCAGGCGAAAAAACCAACTACTATATTGATAAGTATCGGTTTGAAACAAAACCAGAATTGCTTGACTCTATTTGTAACGAATTACTCCCTCTTTTTCCAGACCCTCATACATATGATCGGATCGCAGCACCAGAGTTAGGCGCCGTTCCTCTCGCAGCAGTCCTCAGCATTAAACTAATGAAACCATTTATCATTGTTAAAAAATCCTCCAAGGAATACGGCACTCAGAATCTCATAGAAGGATTATTTAAAGATGGGGAATCTGTTGTTCTTTTGGAAGATATACTCACATCAGGAGGAACCGCCATTAAGTCATGCGATGTACTATTAAAACATCACCTAAAAATCGTTCATACGGTCGCTGTGATTGACAGAGAAGAAGGCGCTCAAGAGAATATGAAAAAGCAGGGTTATACGTACGATGCATTGTATACGAAGTCAGATCTATTCAATTGCTGAATAACTCATTTTATAAACGTATCCATCAAAATTGCACCTCAAGAAAACACTTTGTTTGTCTTGGTTTAGACCCCGATCCAGGTAAACTACCCCGTCACCTTGATCAAAATATATCCGGTATCGAAACATTTCTATTGGAAGTAATTGATGCAACCGCTGACCTTTGTGTTGCTTATAAGCCGAATCTTTCTTTTTTCGAAGCTC
>JABSQL010000366.1 GCA_013215865.1 Candidatus Margulisiibacteriota bacterium | reverse complement strand
GCCCCATTGGCAAAGACCTCAACTCAAGAAGATTGGCCGAACAGCACTGGCCCAAACCATGCGTTTTTGTCGAAAAGCCGGCCCCACGATTGTGGTCTTATCTATGGCTCTATGGGTGCTGGGAACCTACCCCTCACCGGACCATTCTTTTGCCTCTATGGCAGGCCAATGGATGGAACCCATATTAGCGCCAATGGGAGTGGATTGGCGGGTGGGTGTGGCATTATTGCTGGCTTTTGCCGCAAGAGAGGTATTTGTTTCTGCCTTGGTCGTTGCATTTACCGTGGGTCATGAAGGACGTCTCTTAGAGACCTTACAAGGGGCGGTATTTCAAACCACAGGCGACCCTATTTTCACGATTTCAACAATAGTGGGGCTCATCGTATTTTTTATGATCGCCATGCAATGTATGTCTACCCTTGCTGTGGCTAAAAAAGAGATGGGTTCTTGGAAAGGGCCCATGGTGATGACCGGTTTTTATATTGGGCTCGCTTATCTGTTATCTGTGGCCACGGTACAGGGCCTTCAATTACTCGGGGTTTAACAATCTGGGAAGGGTGGTATATATCTATAGATGGAAGTAGAATAAGTTAGTTCCGTTTTTAAGGAGGACACTCATGAACAAACAATTAGAAAAAGCCCTATACCAACAATTGAATAGAGAATATTTTTCAGCGTATCAATATTTGGCCATGTCAGCCTACTTTGAACATCAATCGTTTAAGGGTTTCGCATCATGGATGCGTCGGCAATCAGATGAAGAGATGGAACATATGATGAAATATTACACATATATTATTGATAGAGATGGTGAAATGGCTTTTGAGAGTATTGCCAAGCCGATTCAGAAATTTTCCTCACCGTTATCTGTCTTTCAAGCCGGCCTGAAGCAAGAGAAAGAGATTACCAAGCATATTCATAATCTAATAGAATTGGCCATTTCCAAAAAAGACCATGCTACTCACCACTTTTTACAGTGGTTTATTACAGAACAAGTCGAAGAAGAATCTTCATTTAAGGATATCGTTCATCAATTATCATTGATAGGCACCAATAAAGCGGGTCTGTTGATGTTGGACAAAAAACTGGGCGAATCTGCAAGCCGGGAGTCATAGCCTGTGAGTTTACGAGAGAAAAACCCCTAAATCCCCCTTAACAGGGGGACTTTATAGGCGGTGTTTTAAGATGGGGGGTTGGGTATTTTTAAGCCCTGGGATTCTTTTTCTTTGAGAACTTTCTTGAGAGCCTCTTCAATATAGTCATTCATATTCTTATCTTCTAGAATACCAAGCATTTTAATCTTTTTGATAAGAGAGCCATCAATCGTTGTTGTAAAGGTGATTCGCTTGCTCATCTTGAATTTTCTCCATGAGTATAAATGTACATACATATATATTGATGGAAAGAGAAGTAAATGTTAATATTTACATACATGTATACTTATACAATCATAACATTCTCACAAATAATTACAAAAAGGAGGGTAAGAAATGAAGAATGTAATATTTTATGGTTTATATAACGGCGAAGGCGAAAAAGAGAAAAAGTATGTAAAAATACCTGAAATGGTGACTATTTGGGTACATCATGACCTGATGGCAATTTTTGAAACCATCAAAAAGGCACCCATAGATTATATCATTTTTCTGAATCCAGTTGCCTCAGTTGAGGAGGAAGACATGAAAACATCAATAATAGATATCAGTCAGCAACTACATAACTGTCAACCTGAACTGATTTTGAGTTATTGATACAAAGAAGATCAAATGGATAAATGGGAGAAATAAATATATATCAGAAAAAAAACTGGGCGAATCTGAAAGCCGGGAGTCATAGCCCCCGGCTATACTAAGGATTTGTGAATTACCCTTCCTTTAATTCTCCATCATTTTTTCTCTCTACACCTTCGTTTCTACTAGCTACACTACTGCGTCGCCCCTCGGCTTCCCTCCTTTTCCCATCTCAAGATCATCACCTTGCATCTCAGGTTGATCTCCTTCTTTTTGCTCACCTACAACTTTATTTATCACAGGTATGATAACCGGGGCACCGCCATCTGCTGCGGGTCTAACGTATCTATAGACTTGACGGACGCCAACAGCAATTAAAGAGATACCTCCCAAAAGTGCGCCTACTATCCCAAGCGTGGTCCCAATTCCTGGGTTGTTATTGTTATTCTGGATCACCTGAGGATTTTTACTTGATTTTTCTTCTGTAGCCGAACGTTCT
Organism: Candidatus Margulisiibacteriota bacterium; assembly: GCA_013215865.1. Lineage (GTDB taxonomy): Bacteria > Margulisbacteria > Marinamargulisbacteria > DT-59 > DT-59 > DT-59. The sequence continues at coordinate 196 of JABSQL010000366.1, read as the reverse complement.
TGGGTACGTTCTTCAGAGGAACTATCAGAAGCCGTGGATTCACCTGAGGTATCTTCTGGAGTTTCTACTGGAAAAGGGGCAACTGTTCTCGATGTAGTTTCAGCCACTGTAGCTTCATTGTCTGAGGTGGTCGCTTTTGCCTCAGGTTGGGTTGTTACCGCGGTTTGAGCTACTGTAGTAGATGCACTGGTTGAGG
>JABSQL010000365.1 GCA_013215865.1 Candidatus Margulisiibacteriota bacterium | reverse complement strand
CTGGAACAGTGGCGTCATTGGAATTGATACAGACCGCATTAAGGACCGGTTTTTAAGGCCTGCCATGATTCTGACCAAATATGATCATAACGACTATGTTCGTGCTTCTGTCAGAAGTATTCCCAATATTGATATGTACGGTATTTTAGATGAGATACAAGAAAAACATAGCATTGACTTTAAAGAAAACATTTTTGAAATGGAAGTTCCCACAGAAGATGGGCTCCAAATAGTGGAAGCCTTTGGTGGCCATTCACAAGCATGTGGGTTCTCCATCCATAAAGACAAAGTGGCGCCATTTTTAAATCAGGTTCGAAAAGAAATGGAGACCCTTCCCGTCAATGATTTTAAATATACGTATGAGATTATTGATAACCTAACATTCGAAGATATCACGTCCAAACTCATTTCTAGATTGGATAAGTTATCCCCTTACGGACAACAGTTTGAATTTCCCATGTTTGCCATGGAAAACTGTACGATGGGGAATAAAATCAAACCTTTTGGAAACCGATTTCAGACCAACAGAACACCCCATCTTGAGTTCACTGTTCTTCATAAAAACCGTCAAATAAAAGCAGTCGGATTTGGGTTACATGATAAATACAAAAAATTAGTTACCAAAGACAAATCAGCCCGATATAATCTGATTTTTACCATTGAGTTTGATTCCAAAAGAAGACCCGGAAAGGGCAGTCAACCGCCACTCACTTTAAACGTTCAGGATATTCGTAAATCTCGTAGATAAACGCCTATTTATTTTGCTTTAATATTTCCTGCTGACGTCTATGATGTTGATATAACGTTGTATTAAACGAATGGGATCCATCTTGATTAGATACAAAATACAAATAAGACGTTTTTTCGGGATGCATTGCAGCTTCAAATGCTTTCGTTCCCGGTGAAGCGATTGGCGTTGGCGGTAATCCACGCCTTCGATACGTATTATAATCCGATTCAAATTCTAAATCCTTGTATGTTAGCAACCGCTTATGAGGGTCTCCCATAGCATACGCAACCGTTGGACAAGAAGCCAAAAGCATTTTCTTTTTTAACCGATTATGAAATACACCTGAAATAAGGGGCATTTCCGAAACCAAATAGGCTTCTTGCTGAACAATAGATGCTAGAGTAACCATCTCATGTAAAGAAAGTGTCTTGTCTTTATTTGCATCCCAAATAGGCATTATTTTAGATTGAAAGGTTTTAAGAAATGCGTCCACAATGGTATCTACATGAACGCCTTTGGCAAATATGTACGTTTCAGGAAACAAATACCCTTCTAAATTAGAGGTCGGAACCTTGGATAAAAAAGGATATTTTTGATTAAAGTCTTCTTTGGCTGTGGCCACTGCTTGCAAAAAAGCCCCTTTCTCAGCAAGTCCCTTTTCTGCTAAAACATTTCCTATTTCATCTATAAGATAGCCTTCTGGAATTGTGATTTTAACCAGACTAGCAGCCCCCTCTTTCTCTTGAAGTATACCCACCAACCTGGGCAACGCATACGAAGGGCTTAAGGAGAAAACACCCGCCCTTAACTGGTGATCTAATCGATAGATTTTGCTATAAACAAGAAATAAATATTGGCTTCGAATAAGATTTTCAGATTTTAAGATATGGGATATTTGTCTTAAAGTAGCCCCACTGGGAATGGTTATTTCCTGAAGGGTTTTCTCTTTAGACATCGGTATAAAAGTGGCATATACACCCCAGGCCATCATAACCAAAAATAAAACAATGCCATATGAACGCATTTTAGTCATGATTGCGCGGTATTAATCAGGCTTCTTAGTTGGTGAATATCTACAAAGTTTAATGTTCCAAGCTGCACACAATCTGCACCGGCAATATAAAATTCATCTACATCATGTTGGTTCATGATGCCGCCCATCCCCACAATGGGAAGAGACGTTGTTTGCCGGACTTGGTATACCATTCTAATTGCGACAGGTCGAATAGCAGGCCCTGACAACCCCCCTATTTTATTGGCCAATATGGGCTGTTGGGTATGGGTGTTAAATGCCATTCCCACTAACGTGTTGATAAGAGATATCGCATCTGCACCTCCATTTTCAGCCGCCTTTGACAGGTCTGTGATCCGGGTTACATTGGGTGTGATTTTAGCTAAAACAGGAACATTTCCGGCCACTTTTTTTACCTTTTTAACAACAGACTCCACCCACTGTGGGTCTGTACCCAGGTCAAGTCCATTTTCCACATTGGGGCAGGACAAATTCAACTCATACCCCTGGACTTCTGCTTCCTCAGCTACACGTTGAACGATAGACACATATTCATCTTCATGTTTTCCTGCAATATTGAGGATGACGGGAACCTTGAACTGCTTCAAGAAAGGGAGTTTATCCTTTATAAGGCCTTCAACCCCTGGGTTTTGGAGTCCTATCGCATTTAACAACCCCGAGGGGGTTTCCACCAGCCTAGGCGGAGGGTTTCCTTCACGTGGTTCAAGGGTGGTTCCTTTTAAGACAATACCGCCTAGCATATTCAAGTCAAGAATCTCTGAAAGTTCTGCCCCAAACGCAACCGTGCCTGAAGCCAACCAAATAGGGTTGGGATAGGTTACTGAACCAATTTTAACGGGAGATACCCGTTTTTTGTCTAGATTTACCATATGATTTCGCTTCCTTTAAACACAGGACCCTCCTTACAGATTCGTTTGTACCCTGAGGTTGTCTTAATCACACACCCCATACAAATGCCAAACCCACAGGCCATATATTCCTCTGTAATAAAAAAGCTCTCAATCGTCTCTGGACACACATCATATACGGCTTTTAACATCGCATGAGGGCCGCAGACATAGATTTTTTTATATGCAGAAGCCTGTTTTTGAAATAATGTGGATACAACCCCTTTTTCACCACAAGAGCCATCATCTGAACACATAAACACGGTGTTGGCCAATTCAGACCATTCTTGTTTTTCTACCACCTCACCCTGATTTCGAACACCATAAAACAAATCAAACTGCTTTGGCATCTTCAACGCCAAAGCCTTCACTGACCCAATTCCCACACCACCCACAATAAGGGCAGTGGGTACATTATCTTTGGGAGGTACAACCCCTGTGCCTAAAGGACCCAAAATATCTAGGGAATCTCCTGTTTTATACTGAGACAGCCTTTCGGTGCCCTTTCCATAGATTTTAAATAGTATAGAAATATCGGTATCTGTATGGTCATAAATACTGAACGGTTTTCGGAGGAGAAATTCTGTGCCTGACCCGACTTTTACGTTCACAAACTGGATAGGGTCATAGTTTTTAGCCAATTCTGGTGCATTAAACGACAGTTTAAAATAGCCTTCTGCCACTGGTTTGTTTTCGGTCACTGTGACTATTTCTTGGGTAAACATGTCAAAAATACTGTACCTTACCAGGGTTTTTTTCGCAATCCAGATTCTTAACCTGTCGAATTCGAGGGGTTTAGATAAGTTGAACTCACCCTGAATCAGGGGTACTATGTCAGGTTGCCATGACAGAATCATTGTATTTAAACGCTGCTGCCTGCCAAGATGTGAGTCGCCCTCCCATATGGATCATGCGTCAAGCAGGCCGATACTTACCTGAGTATAGACAAATACGACAGTCTCGTTCTTTCATGGACATGATAAAGACCCCTGAGATTGCCACAGAAATTACTTTACAACCCATTACCCGCTTTGGGATGGATGCCGCCATTTTATTTTCAGACATTTTGGGTATCGTGGAGACTTTTGGGTATACATTAACGTTTGAGGAAGGAAAAGGCCCGATCTTATCACCTAAATTTGATCCTAATGCACCTGTTAATGGCCCCTCAAAAGACCAGGTTTATGACACCATGCAATACGTACCCAAGGCCATTTCACTTATAAAGCAGGCCCTTCCCAGTCATACGCCTTTAATTGGTTTTGCGGGTGCACCATTCACCGTTGCTTCCTATATTATTGAAGGGTCTTCCACCAAAACCTTTTCTGGTTGTCATCATATTATGAAGACAGCACCTGACACTTTTCATGATCTACTCAATGCCCTTTCAACAGCCACTATTCACTACCTGAACAGCCAAATGGAAGCGGGTGTGGATGCCATACAGATATTTGATTCATGGATAAATTGCCTCAGCCCAAATCAGTTTGAAACCTTTTCATTGCCGTACCTTAAAAAAGTGGTTTCTGGCATTTCCAACCCCAAGAATCTGCCCGTCACCGTCTTTGGAAAAGGGATTGGGAACCATATACAGAAGATTGAAAAGATAGGCGCCTCTGTTATTGGCTTAGATAGTTCTTGTGATTTACCTCTTATAAGAAAACAGGTATCGCCAAAAATTGCGCTACAGGGGAATATGGATCCCCATCTATTATATGAATCTGATGATAAAATCGTTTCCCATGTAAACAACTTACTGTCTAAAATGAGACCTTGGAACGGTTATATTTTTAATTTG
>JABSQL010000364.1 GCA_013215865.1 Candidatus Margulisiibacteriota bacterium | reverse complement strand
GAATCAGAAAATAAAATACGCTGCGAACCAACCCCCATCGCAACACCCTCCGCTTCCGCGGCGGCGGCTAAATTTCGATTAATCGTATCGAGCTGCTGATCCGACCCGCCCGTCATCGACGAGATGATAAATGGGAATGATAATTTTTTCCCAAGAAACTCGATGGAGGGATCCACCTCTTCCAAATTAATTTCCGGTAGTGCCCGGTGAGTCAGGCGAATCTCATCAAAATAATACTTTCGCCGATCCATCGACGCATCCTTTGCAACGATTTCTACATGCTCTATTTTACGTTTTTTAAGCTCACTCATGAGCGCTCCAGCTTACGGTGTGCATCCATCAATTCACCAGGATTCGTCAAGGCTGCCATTAGCGATAATTCTCCGCAAAGAACCGAAGCGGCGCAAATCAGAGCCAAACGGCGGGCATTTGCGCCCGGCTCGCGATCTTCACGACAGCCTAATTTTGAAAGGACGTCCTCTACAAATGGAATGCCTTTTCCATTACCCACGGAGCCAACAATCAAATTTGGAATCGTAACCGAAAACCAAAGATCACCGTCACGAACTTCGGCGTGCGTAATACCCTGCGAACCTTCGATGATATTCGCAGCATCCTGTCCCGTCGCGAGATAGAAGGCTAACAGCATGTTGGCGTAGTGCGCATTGGCTGAACGAAGCCCCCCGGCAAGCATCGTCCCAATGAGGTTTTTTCGGATATTAAGTTGAACGATTTTTTCAGGAGTACTCTTCAAATACGTACGAACCAGTTTTTCAGGAATAGTTAATTCAGCGATGACATATTTCCCACGCCCAAGAATTCCGTTCACACCGGTTGCTTTTTTATCCGAACAAAAATTTCCGGATAACGATTCATATTTCAACTCCGAGCACCGCTCGATAATATGACTCATCAGCGCTTCACTCGCTTGTGTAACCATATTATGGCCGGACGCATCGCCCGTGGTGAATTCAAAGCGAATGAAAAGAAGGTTCCCCGCAATCTGGGCATGATGATCAATCAATTTTGCAAATCGACTGGTTCCTTTGACAACTTCTCCAAGATTTACAAAATCAGCTCTAATTTTTTCCAAACACTGAAGAGCAATGATCGCATCCGGGGCTTCGAATAAAACAGAACGACTCATCCGTTCATCAATAACAACGGCTTTGATTCCACCAGAAGCGGTGGCAACACGCGCTCCGCGATTCACCGAAGCAAACAGGGGCGTTTCATACGTTGCTAATGGCAACTCCGTTGTTACATTAATTTCCGGACCTGTCAGTGCAACTGGACCCACCCATTGTAGAGGCACATTGGCAAAGCTTTCGTTCATGGGAAAGGTTCTAACCCGAATACATCATAAATAAAACCAAAATGAACAAAGAAAGCTAATGACAACAGGGTTAAAATTAACATTTACCCCTCGATTGTCCACAAGTCAAATCGATCCAACAGCCCTCTTGATTCCCATTATGTTTCACTCCATTCAGCACCTGCATATCAGCACATTTTTTTTGACAGAAGCCGTTTAACCATGGTTCAATTGCTAAATATGGTAATGATTATCAGTTTATACATATATAGACTGCGAAAGAAAATAAATCATTCTGTTTTAATATAGCCAAATAAGCTGTATTAATGGCGGCCTTTTTAGAGACTTTAAATAGAATCTAAATAAGCTATTAGAGACAAAGGATTTTAAAATAACATGTCAACACAACCTGCATTGAACACTGGAATAGACCCCCAGATTATAGCCCAGTTAAATACACTTGCGGCCTCTCTAACTCCTTCTCAATTGAATTGGATTGGAGGCTACTTCACCGGCCTTAGTCTACAGGGAAGCGGACAACTTCTAGAATCTAACAACAGTGTCGGATCAGACAATCTCCTAACGATTTTATATGGATCTCAAACAGGTCATAGTCGCTCAGTCGCAGAAGAGCTACATCATGCAGCACAGGAATCTGGCATTGCATCGGAATTGGTTTCCATGGGAAAGTTTAAGGAGAAAAACCTTAAAAAATTAAAGTACGCCCTAGTCATCATTAGCACTCAAGGCGAAGGCGACCCTCCCGACGAAGCCCTCTCTCTTGTAGAATACATAAATTCCAATAAAGCACCTAAACTCAAAGACCTCCAATATGGTGTACTTGGCCTTGGGGATAGCAGCTATGAATTCTACTGCAAAACAAGTAAAGACTTTGACGCCAAGCTGGAAGAACTTGGCGGAACCCGTGTCGTAGACCTCATCGGACTTGATGTGGACTTCGATGATGGTGTTGAAGAATGGATCCCTCAAGCTATCGAAAAAATGAAGGCGCTCATCCCTGAAGGTGAAGCACAAGCAACCACACAAACATTCAACACAATAGGCGCAACATCATCTGTAAACTACAGCCGCAAAAAACCTCTGATAACTCGACTGCTAACCTGCCAAAAAATCACGGGTCGCAATTCAGAAAAAGACATCCGCCATATCGAAGTTGATTTGGAAGAATCTGGAATGACCTATAAACCAGGTGATTCTTTAGGGGTCTGGTTTAAGAATGATAAAAAACTTGTCACACATCTTTTGGAATTACTTCAAATTAATGCAGAAACCACGGTACAAATTAAAAATGAATCCAAATGTATTCACGATGCTTTAGTTGAAACCTATGAACTCACCTTACTGCATCCATCCTTTGTCATAGAATACGCCAAATTAGCGAACAGTGATGAACTACTAAAAATTAGCGCCGAAACCACCTCGCTACAAGCCTACATCGAAAATCGTCAGATTATCGATGTAGTACGGCAAAGTCCGGCGCCAATCGATGCTGATATATTCATTGGACTCCTACGAAAACTGACT
>JABSQL010000363.1 GCA_013215865.1 Candidatus Margulisiibacteriota bacterium | reverse complement strand
GATTGGGTAATGTGATATCCATAACTATGACTCCTTATAATACAATTGGGTGGGCTTTTTTCGGGTTCACTTTTAATTCTTTGATTGCCTGAGATACTGTTTTGGTGGGAAGTTCTCCTTTTTCTGAGAGCCAGTACAAGGTTCCAACCACAATACATGCCGCATCCACTTCAAAGAATCGTCTCAGGTTTTCTCGTGTATCACTTCGCCCAAATCCATCTGTGCCCAAGCTAAACAGCCCACCGGGTACCCAGGGATTAATTTGATCAGCCACCATCTTCATATTATCAGATACAGAGATAAAATGACCGGTTTCTTTTTCAAGAATCGATTCTATATATGATTTTTGTTTGGGTTTGGTTGGGTTCAGCATATTGTGACGTCTGACAGCCAATGCTTCTGAGCGAAGCCGTTTATAATTGGTCGCACTCCAAATCGTGACGCTGCAGTCATATTTGTCTTCAAGAATTTCTTTGGCTTTAATGGCTTCTCTTAGAATAGTGCCGCTTCCAAATATATGTACCTGGTGAGATTTTCCTTTTGACCCTTTTTCAAATTTATATAATCCCTTTAAAATGCCTTCTTTTGATCCTTTAGGCATGGTGGGCATCTTATAATTTTCATTTGACAATGTGAGATAGTAAAAAAGGGTTTCATTTTGAACATACATGCGGTTAAGCCCGTCTTGGACCACGATTGAAATTTCATATCGAAAGGCACAGTCGTAAGCCAATAGATTGGGTATAGTGGACGCCAATAAATGGCTATGTCCGTCTTGATGTTGGAGTCCTTCACCGTTAAGCGTAGTTCTTCCGGCGGTGCCTCCTAGTAAAAACCCTTTGGCACCGATATCTCCGGCAAGCCACATCTGATCTCCAATCCGTTGGAACCCAAACATAGAATAATAAATATAAAAAGGAATCATGTGAATACCGTGGGTTGCATAGGTTGTGCCTGCAGAAATGAACGAAGCCATGGAGCCAGCTTCATTGATGCCAGATTCCAACATTTGTCCGTCTTTGGCTTCTTTGTAATATAGTAAGGTTTCACTGTCCACAGGTTCATATAATTGGCCTTTGGAAGAGTAAATGCCGATTTGTCTAAACAGTGCTTCCATACCAAATGTTCGACCTTCATCCGGTATAATGGGAACAATATTTTTCCCAATAGATGGGTCCCGTAATAATTTACTCATGATACGAACAAAACCCATAGTGGTTGAGAGGGAATGTTCACCGGAATCAGATAGAAATTCTTTAAAAAAATCATCTTTTGGAATGGGAAGGGGTGGGGCATTTGGTTTTCTTTCAGGAAGGTATCCGCCGAGTTTTTGACGTTGTTTGTGAAGGTACTTCATTTCCTTAGAATTTTTTGAAGGTCTAAAGAAAGGGGCCTCGACGACATCATCATCGCTAATGGGAATATTAAATCGTTTTTTAAATTCTCTGAGCTCTTTTTCATTGAGTTTCTTTTGTTGATGAGAAATATTCTTTCCTTCACCCGCTTCACCAAGACCGTACCCTTTGATGGTTTTGGCCAATATAACAACAGGACCCCCTTTATGGTTTACGGCTTCGTGATATGCGGTATACACTTTTTTAGGGTCATGTCCGCCACGGAGCATGCGTGTCAATTGATTGTCCGTGAGATGGTTGACCAATTTTTTAAGTTCGGGTGTATTGAAGAAATGTTTTCTGGCATAACTACCGGGGGAAACTGTATATTTTTGATACTCTCCATCGACGGCATCTGCCATTCGTTTCATGAGTAGGTCTCGTTGAGGAGATTGTAACAATCCATCCCAGTCTGATCCCCATATGACCTTAATGGCATGCCACCCAGCCCCTTTAAAGATAGATTCCAATTCTTGGATAATTTTTCCGTTCCCACGAACCGGTCCATCAAGACGTTGAAGGTTGCAATTAACGACAAATATGAGGTTATCTAAGTTTTCACGGGCGGCCAAAGACAAGGCGCCCAAGGTTTCAGGTTCGTCTGATTCACCGTCACCCACAAAGCACCATACTTTTGGGTCGTTCTTAATGATATTTCGTGCTTTCAGATACCGATTAAACTGTGCTTGATAGATGGCCCCTAATGGTCCTAATCCCATTGATACTGTGGGGAACTGCCAATAATTTGGCATGAGATAGGGATGAGGGTAAGAAGATAAGCCCTTGCTTTTACCCAGCTCTTGCCTGAAATTGTGGAGTTGTTTGTCAGTAAATCGGCCTTCTAAATATGATCGGGCATAGTTTCCAGGAGAGGCATGGCCTTGGAAGAAAATCTGGTCGGCCTCGTGCTTGCCGTTATTCCCTTTGAAAAAATGATTGAATCCAACTTCATAGAGAGTGGCACAGGAAGCATAGGTTGAAATATGTCCCCCAATGCCGTCATGGTCTCTGTTGGCATTGACGACCATAGCCATTGCATTCCACCTAACAAGGCTGCTAATGGTTTTTTCAATTTCTATATCACCAGGATATTCAGGTTGCTGATGAACGGGGATCGTATTTATATAGGGGGTTGATATGGCGG
>JABSQL010000362.1 GCA_013215865.1 Candidatus Margulisiibacteriota bacterium | reverse complement strand
TTTGACAACTATTACGCAAATGACCGACAAAAATATTATCAAAAAATTCAACAAGCAAGAGATCTTGATTTTGATTTTACATATTGGATCGAATATGTCGCCGAAGGCATCTCCAGTTCATTAAAAAAACTATTTAATCGAATTCAGCAAATATCTTCCAAATCAAGTGAAGAAATTGAATTAACCCCTAAACAGATTGAACTCATTGAACACCTGCAATCTAATGGCGCTCTAGGCTCTCAGGACATTGGAGAAAAATTAAAGATTAGCCGTGCAAGAGTAAACCAATTGATCTTGCCATTAGTCAAAACAAAAATCATCCAGAAAGAAGGTAAAGCAAGAGCAACGAGATATCTTCTGTCTTAATAAAAAAGAGACAGGTATTGGTGCCATTTTGGGTAGCTTGTCTTTTAAATTCATCTGACGGTATGTTTGTCCCGAGGTATTCATGACCGGTTTGAAATTGTCATCATAGTGACGCACCATAAAGGCTATTTCTTCGATAGATGGTGGTGTTTCTCGTATTTCCAGTACGTCGGCTTCAATCCCGAATTTGTCTAAAAATTTTAAGGCATTTCGACAGGTGCTACATTTTTTATAGCTGTATATTTTTAGCATGCCAATAAACTACCAAATATCACCACAAATACAAGCTATCACTATACCACCCTTAAAAGAGCTTCTCGGCATTCTAAGGTTAGTTGGGTGAAGGTGGTGTGAACATCGTCCATCCACCCCAGCCAGAAAAGCCGAGCCAGATAATTATCCCAAATTATTCGCTATCGTACCGTCCGGCTTTGACATAAGCGTCTCAATTCCATCTATTGATGCAATAATATAACCAGAGTATTCGCCATTCTCTATAGAGTTTACAAAGCTTTCACGATCAAATATATCCCCATTTGATAAATCACAAAATAGCTCATTTCTACCTGTTTCATTTTCTTTTAAGACAAACACTGGCTTATTGAGATCTATTGGTGCATCAAAAATAATACGCTTATCTCCAAACTTGCGAGGATCATCCGGAGAGACAATTAACTCTCCATTTTCCATAGCCTCTTTTAACATATTCGCTAATTCCTCTCTTGATTTTGCTTGCTCTCCATACTTTCGACCAACTTCATTATTCCAGTAATCCATGTTCTTTGAAGCGTCAGAGTTTGAAGAACTACCTCCTCCACCAGGGATGTGCTCTTGAAGAACTCCTAGTCTTTCTGCTGTTTTTTCCTCATATTCTAGGGTATAAACACCACTTACGTAGGCATGTCGAAACGCATCTGCATCATTATCCCAAAGAACATTTTTAAGCAAATCAACCTCACCATTCGCTTTCATTACTAGAGGTCGAATATTCTCACTAAAATAACGATAAGCTTCTTTTTCAGCCTCTCCCTTTAAAGTTATGATGTTAGCCATTTTGTACCTCCTCGAAAATTAAGTTTTAAAAAATAAATCATAGCCAAAATATGAAAAGTTACTCCCAGAAAGTCTATGTAATGCACTTTGTCCGTCGATAAATAAAGATAGTTAACGAAGCCAAATATAATGAATAGACCCACAATAATATGTTGAATGCGTCTTTGATACTTAATTGTTGATATAAAAAGACTGAAACTATGAATTATGCCTAAAAATATCGCCGCAAAAATATCTTTAATACCTAGAAGTTCCAATGATGCATAACCTAAGTATAAAATGGCCCACCAAAAAAAGAGATAAGCTGAGACCAATCGTATTCCCCAAGTCAGTACTTTTTGAATATCAACTTTCACATGGTTCATTATGCGATATAAAGTGTTCTCTGTAAATAATTTGGGACATGATACGCAAATCCGGAACTTTCAAGATAAAAGGTTCTAACTTCATCTACTGTGGGCAGCCACAACATTCACAAATCACCAATAGCACATCATTTCCGCGTAGGCGGGAATCCATTGACTATCTAAAAAAAAACGGAATAATGGTTAAAAGCGTCCCGACTATAACCACTGGGATTGTGCCGTGAACAAACCAGGTAAAAACCAATAGACAAATACCGCATATAAGTTTGATCGTATTGGAGTCTCTTCGACCACTTCGGAAATACATATAGCCGATTAAACTAAAAAATATGGCGAAGACAATCCCGTACCCCGAAAAGCCCATAATCAACCCTGAAGAATGATCCCCGCCTATGCCAAGCGTTGAGATCATGTCAGTTAAGCTATTTTGGAGTGATGATGCGTTTGTGGCATCCATTCTAATAGTTAGCGCGAAATAACGTATAAATCATCTAAATCTCTAAGCAAATATAAGGTGATACATGCCGCTAACATTGGCCACGCAGCAAAAAACAAAAGGTTTCCTTTATCAAACGGGGAAAGATATTGCTTGTATGAAGAAAAAGTGGAGATCCCATGGAAAACCAAGACCGTTCCATAGGTTAATTTCTTTCTAAACCCAATTAAAAATCCAATTAAAATTAAAATTTCTACAATGGCTATGCCTAATAAAACAGTTGGACTAAGACTATCCAAAAAATAGAAGTGCTTAAAGACGTTTATTGCATGTTCAGGTCGTATGAACTTATCTAAGGTCCAAACAAACATAACGACAAAAACGCCTAGTCTTAAAAGAAATAAGGAAACTGAAATCTTTTTATTTTTATCCATAATTTATCTTATCACAACAAAATGCAGTTCGGACAGTATTTAACTTTTTTCGGTTAATATCTCCCACCGGGCTAAGGAGGTGTCTAAAATATCTGTAATTTCTTTTATCCGTTTCCCCGCTATTTCAAATGCTTCAGCATTGCTACTTGGATTACTGAAAGTGGGATTAAGCGTATCTTTTTCTAATTCCAATTCTTCAATCGTTATTTCCAATTGTTTCAATTCTTCACATTCTTTATTTGTTAGTTTGGCTGAGGTTTCAGAGTTGGAATTTTTTAGACTGAGTGTGTGTGGCTGCTTTTTCGCCAAAGACTCAATATCTTTAAGAGTCTCCATATAGTCTGTGTAATTACCTTCAAAGGTGGCAATTTCAGCGTTGTTGTTAAACACCAAAAGATTCCCCACAACACGGTCCATGAGATAGCGGTCATGGGAAATGATGATGATGCACCCTGCAAAGTTTAGTAGGAAGTCTTCAAGCACTGACAGTGTTTGAATGTCTAAGTCGTTTGTGGGTTCGTCAAAAAGCAAGAAATTAGGGTTTTCTAATAAGAGACAGACCAGATGTAATCGTCGTCGTTCTCCCCCAGAGAGTCTGTCAATCGTCGCTTTTAGCATGCTTGAAGGAAATAGAAACCGTTCCAATAATTTTGCCGCAGAAATTGTTGCGCCGTCGTGTGTTACAAAATGACTGGCAATTTCTGTAACGTGTTCGTATATGGTTAGTTCAGGGTCAAAGGCTTGGCTGTGTTGGTCAAAATAACCAAAAACCGTATTCACACCAACGTCAATCTCACCTGTGTCGGGTGCAAGCCTCTCTGAAATTAAATTAATTAGGGTTGTTTTTCCCGCGCCGTTAGGGCCTAGAATACCTATTTTATCGCCTCTGGTGAACGTATATGAAAAATTTCTAATCACCCTTTTTTCTCCAAAGGATTTAGAAATGTTTTTGAGTTCTAATACTTTTTTTCCTAAACGACGCGCCCCAACATTTAACAAAAGTGTTTCCGGGGTTGTTTGAATTTTTCTGTCTATCATATTGTGAATACGATCTTTTCTAGCTTTTTGTTTTGTTAATCTGGCTTTGGGGCCTCGTCTTAACCAAGCTAATTCCACACGAAGTACGGATTGGATACTGCTTTCATGTTTTTCCTGGGCAGCGTAACGCTGTGCGCGTTGTTCCAGATAAGTTTGATAGTTTCCATTGTAAACAAAGATACGCTGCTGGTCGATTTCAATGATTTTGGTACAGACTTTATCCAAAAAGTAACGATCATGGGTTACCATTACGATGGCAGAGTTTTGGCGCTTTAACATCTCTTGAAGCCATTCGATTGTAAGGATATCTAGATGATTGGTAGGTTCGTCCAAAATCAATAGCGCTACCTCTTCAAAGAAGGTTTGTGCTAAGGCTATTTTTTTGCGCATCCCGCCTGAGAGGCTGCTAATTTTTTGGTCCAACTGGGTGATGTGCAATTCTTTAAGAATAGAGCTAATTCGGTCCTCATATTCCCAACCCTTTAAATGATCCATTTGTTCCGTAGCGAGAGAAAACGCCTTTTCAACGTCAGGAGATTGATCAACGCTATAGTGTTCCAGTTGTTTGTGGTATTCACGTATGGCTTTGGATGCCGCACTTGTTGAACCGTATAAATGGTCTCTAATGCTATGCTCTGGGTTTAAATCTGGGTTTTGAGCCATTGAGGTGAGACGCAATCCCCTTTTAACAGAAATATGTTCGTTGGGAGTTGTGACCGCATTTGCCAGAATGTTTAAGAGCGTCGTTTTTCCGCTACCGTTAAGCCCAATAACAGCGATTTTGTCGGTTTCACTCACAGTAAAAGTGGCGTCTTCAAATAATGTTTTTATTGCTTGTGAGCAGCTTAGGTTATTTACAGAAAGGAGTGACATGTATCACACTATATCATGGCAGGTCTTTGGGATTGCTAAATTACAATAGATAATATACCCTAATACAAAAAGGGAGTGTATTATGAATTGTCCAAAATGTATTTCAGAAGAGTATGTAAAGAATGGAATCAAATACAACAAACAACGATATAAATGTAAAAAGTGCGGGTGTAATTTTACACAAAGTCATAAGCCTGGCGCGTCACTAGAAATAAAACTTCAGGCACTGAAATTATAGTATTGTACTGGATACGAACATTGGGAAAATCTGTCAAAGCATATGTTCAAGCTCAAATACCGGACGACATTCGGCATGTGGAAAATTTATAAAAGTCTTCCCAAAGAAAAGCATGTTACAGGTAAAAAGCATACTACGAACATCGAAAGTTTAAATGCCAATGTTCGACATTATCTGGCTCGTTTTAGAAGACAAACTCGATGCTATTCAAAATGCCCCATGATGCTCGAGCTATCTATTGTAATTTA
>JABSQL010000361.1 GCA_013215865.1 Candidatus Margulisiibacteriota bacterium | reverse complement strand
TGCTCAAATTGCTTCAAGTATCTGGAAATATCTCACTCAAAGATGCTTCGTATAAAATTTTCATGGATGTCCCTTTCTTTTGAAGGGCTATTGCTTTGTCTAATTTAGAACCTGGGCTTTCTCCTACAATTAGATAGTTGAGCTGTTTACTGACGGTACTTAATATACGGCCTCCCATTGAAATAATCAGGGTTTCGATGTCGTTTCGTTTATAGTTGTGCAAGGTGCCAGTGATCACAAAGGTTTTGCCGGATAACTCTTGTGTGAGTGCGGGATGGGTATGTTTCGGATCAACACCAGATTCCTTAAAGCGGGCGATCATAGATAGAAAATGTGGGTTATTAAATGTATCAACAAGAGAATGGGCAATTCTTTCGCCGATATCATGGATGTCCACGAGTGTTTCAAAATCTACTTTAAGTAGGGTGTCCACTTGGAAAAAGTGTTGTGCCAATACCTCAGAAGTCACTTTACCAACATATAATATACCCAATCCAAAAATAAATTTTGAAAGCGGCTTTTTTTTACTATCTTCAATCGCGATCAAAAGATTATGAATGGACTTGTCCCCCATCCTCTCAAGAGGAGAAAGTTGGGGTTGGTTGAGGGAATATAGATCCGCACTATTTTTTAAAATACCGTTATCCACTAGCGTATCTACAATGGAGTATCCTAGTCCTTCAATATCCATGGCATCACGGGAAGCAAAGTGTCTGATTTGACCCTTGATTTGATCGGGGCATGCTAGATTGGGACATCTAAATGCCACTTCGTCAGGCAAATGAACGATCGGGGTTTGACATGCGGGGCATAGTGAAGGCATATGAAATATTTTTCGTTGAGGGTGTGGGGTATGGGTTTTAATCACTCTTGGTATGACCTCGCCTGCACGTTCAATAACAACGGTATCTCCAATTTGGACGCCCTTTCTTTCAAGGTCTTCCATGTTGTGGAGTGTTGCCCTGCTTACGATGACGCCAGATACTTTGACGGGTAATAGTTCTGCTACAGGTGTTAAAATGCCGGTGCGTCCCACCTGAACCGTAATATCTTTGAGGGTGGTGATGGCTGTTTCACTGGCAAATTTATAGGCTACCGCCCAACGAGGCGCTTTTGCTGTGAGACCCAATTGGTCCTGATCTTCTAAATTATCTACTTTCACTACAGCACCATCAATGCCAAAGTCATAGGATGATTTCTTATTTTCTATGTTTTGACATGCGTCTATGATATCTTTTGGGTTTTCAGCTTTAACGATGTGGTCGATTAGCACTGGAAATCCCAGCTTATGAAGATACTGTAACATGTCGAAATGGGTGTGGATGTCGGATTTGTTTCCATAGTATATCCAAATATCCAATGGGCGTTGGGCAGCAATCCGACTATCCAGCTGCCTTAGTGATCCTGCAGCCGCATTTCTTGGGTTCGCAAATTGTCCTTCCAATGATTTGAATTCAGAATGCTTGATATATACTTCTCCACGGACTTCTATGTCTATTTTCTCGTTCAGCGTTTTGGGTAGAGATTGAATCGTTAAGAGATTGGCCGTGACATTTTCCCCTATTTTTCCATCACCCCGAGTGGCACCGGCTTCTAGTTTTCCTTGTTTGTAGTGAAGAGAGACGGCAAGGCCATCAATTTTGGGTTCGATAGTAAACAATTCATTTGTTTTTTCAAGTCCTTTTAAGCATCTGTCATAGAAAGCAGTGATATCTTCTTCACTGAATGCATTGCTTAAAGAAGGGAGGGGCTTCGTATGTTTGAATTCTTTAAATGTCTGTGATGGTTTCCCCCCCACTTTTTGAGTCGGAGACTGAGAATCCACCAATATGGGATTTTGCTTTTCAAATTCTTGGGCTTCACGATAGATGTGATCATATTCAGAATCACTCATTTCGGGTTGATCTCGGTCATAGTACAAGTGAGAGTGATGTTTTAACAATGTGATGAGTTCTTGGTATTTCTTATAGCTGGTCACGGTGTTACCCTAATACAAAGTATTGAGAGAGGAATTTGGTCACTTCAACAATATAGATGCTGAAAGGCTTAAAGAGAATCTGTGAGAGGATCAATGTGCCCAAAAGACGGCCGGCCAATAGAAAAAACACAACAGATTTTACGTGATTTTCAGGGCGCTTGTGATGAAAGGTTTGATCTGTAATCCGTGCACCTGCAGGATCCACATAAATAGTCAGTAGAATAGTGGCAATGCCATTTACGATTCCAGATAGTTGAATAGCGGTTGATCGAAGTTCTGGAACAATGGCCCCAGCCAAAAGAGAACATAGGACACCAACGGTATAAACGGAGGTAACAATGATATTAAATATCAAAAAAGATTTGGGAATGGGAGATAATACGATATTTTTCAAGGAAGAAAAAGAGGGTAGTTTAATATAATGTGGCCAGTTTTTGAGTTCCGAGATACTGAAAAATGAGCCAAAGGTTTTGGGTAGCGACCCATTTTTAAGGAATCTGGTGATAGCAGTGCCATAGATACGAACAGAAGAAGACGTAAAAAGAGCACCTGTTAAAGTGCCTAAAAATGCTGCAAAAATAACCACTCTAAAAGACGTTTCTAGAGATAAAATGGGGGTTCCTTCAATGATGGAAGAGTCTACCATGGCACCTAACAAAGGGGCCTGAAACATATTGGACAATCTTGATACCAACAGGGTACTGGTAACAAAGGACATGGATATGGCAATTTGACGGGTCCTTATGCCTGCCAGACGCATACTGTACACGGTTGATTCCGTACAATGGATCATGAAAGTGAATATACATATTAAGACCAGAGGGTTCATTTTGTAGATGGGTTGGAACGAAGGTGGGTAGACTCAAGAGATTCAAGCTCATTCATTTCTTCAGTATATGCTTGCATGGCTAAAATCGCAAAATCCTTGGGCATGATATCCAAATCATTTAAGCCAATCGACTTTGGTTTATGGGCATTCAAGTAAAGAAGAATAGCCATGGATGAAGAGGAACGTCCGGATTTTACGATGCTATATGCAATTTTTGCACTGCTAAAGTAAATGGAATGATGATGCCGTTTACATCCTGGGGGTAGTAAATGGCATAGCTGAGTTAGAAAGTAACGATGACGCAATAGCATTTCTCTCAATTTCATATCATTATGTCTAATGATAAAGTGTAACAGTTTGGTGCTTTCTTTGTTATTTTCAGAAGAGGCCCCAACAAATGCTAAGATCGCATCTCCTTTAATTTTGTAGAGGTTAAGGAACCAATTTGTGTGCAAATGATTCTCTTTATAAAATAATTCTTTGTCTATATAAAAGCTTTTCATATTTTTGCGAATCGCTTATAACTTAATATACCGAATAGGATCATGAGTACACAAAGTATTTGGCCAAGGGTGAAATAGTGAAAGATAAAACCAATTTGTAGATCAGGCTCTCGAAAAAACTCAATCATAAATCGAAAAATGCCATATCCCATTAGAAACAAACTAAATAACTGACCATTTTTTAGTGGAATATGCTTTCGACAAAGAAATAGTAATAAGAATAATATGAAACCTTCAAAAAATGCTTCATATAACTGCGATGGATGTCTCAAATAAGGGCCTCCTTCAGGAAAGATCATGGCCCATGGTGCCTTTGAAATTCGACCCAATAATTCACCATTAATAAAGTTACCTATTCTGCCAAGTCCAAGTCCAATGGGTGATGCGTAGCCAAGTAAATCCAAGAGTACAATAAAATCTTTTTTATAGAAGGTATGATATGCATAAAGAGATACAACGGCACCGATTGCGCCGCCATGAAATGACATGCCGCCTTGCCAAATTTTAAAAATACTTACAGGATGTTGTAGAAAATATGGAAGCTCATAGAATAGGATATAACCGAGACGACCCCCCAAAATAATTCCCAATATGATATAGGTTGCTAGGGTCATAATTTGATCTCCATTCAAGGAGAGTTTGTTTCTTAAATCTTTCCTAATCAGTAAGAAACCCAATAGAATACCCAAAATGTACATAAGCCCATACCATCTGAAATGGAAAGGCCCTATGGAAAAAAAAACAGGATCTATTTGGGGGTAATGAATCATACTATATATTAAGCGGGGAAATGCATTTTGTAAACGTTTCTATTACTCTTGCCTGTAACGGATGCTGCTGCTTTGATATAATGGGATCATGGGTGTTATAAAAAAATATAATTTAAATAAAAAAGAAAAGAGCAAAGAAGTACGAACGGGTCATGAAAGAGTGTCCGCTGGTAACCCTTTAAGTCACATAACGGGTCATGTGATCAAGGGTGCCGTTCCCAGGGAAACGGTTCATGTTGGAAAAGTAAAGGACGTAGAAGAGATAGAATATGTGATGCCTGAAGAAAATTTTGAGCCTGTTGAAGAAGATATTGGTGACACTATTTCTGAAGATGATATGTCACTTCCTGCATTTGATGAGGTGGAATTGAATGAAGAAAAAGAAAAACGGTATCAAGTCATTGATGTTGAAATTGAAAAGTATAAACAAAAGATGATATCAGAATTAGATTCCGAAAAAGAAGAATTCCTTGAGAAAGCATATCAAGAAGGATATGACTCTGGTGTAGTAGAAGGGAAAGAAAGTTTGAAAGCATCCTCTAAAGAGCTTTTAGACACGATTGGATTATTGGCTCAAGAAAAAAGCAAAGTGATTAAAAAGGGGCAATCGGATATCCTTAAACTCTCTGTAAAGATAGCAGAAGAAATCCTCAGAAAGGAAATGTCTTTGAATCAAGCAGTGATGGTTAATTTGGTTATGGAGGCAATAGATAAAGTAACGGACAAAGATACCGTTATCATTCGGGTGAACAGAGAAAACTTGGATGTTGTTAAAGAGCATAAAACCAAACTTTTACATGAAATAGGGGATGTGAAGCATTTTTCTATTCAAGAAGACTCAAGAGTAGAACCGGGGGGGTGTATCATTGAAACCAATTCTGGATATATTGATTCAACTGTCTCGACTAAATTGGACAGTATATTGGCCGCTATTATGAAAGTAGCAGATGAAGAGTCTCAAGAGAAAGATACATAATGCCCTTAAATTTGCCGCGTTATTTTAATGCCATTGAAGACTTGGATCTGGTTAAAATTGTAGGTAAAGTGGTGCAAGTGGTGGGGCTTGTTGTAGAAAGTCAGGTCCAGGGTGTCTCAATTGGAGAAGTGTGTCACATTGAAATAGATAAAAATAAGACGATTCAAGCCGAAGCTGTTGGATTCAAGGAGGGTCGCGTTTTACTCATGCCTTTGGGGACACTGATGGGCATACGGCCTGGTAGTAAAGTGTATGCCACAGGTCATTCTATTCAGGTGAAAGTAGGTATGGGATTGCTGGGTCGCATTTTAGATGGAC
Source organism: Candidatus Margulisiibacteriota bacterium (assembly GCA_013215865.1). Lineage (GTDB taxonomy): Bacteria > Margulisbacteria > Marinamargulisbacteria > DT-59 > DT-59 > DT-59. Next base: position 5,066 of record JABSQL010000361.1, on the reverse strand, counting down.
TGGGTAATCCCATTGATCGGAAAGGGGAGTTAGATTTTGATTCTCTTTATGACATTGATAAAGATGCTCCAGATCCCATTACTAGGCCACGAATCAAACAATACTTAAAAGTGGGAATTAAAGCTATAGATGGGCTACTCACTCTCGGAAGGGGCCAACGGGTGGGGATATTTTCGGGGTCAGGGGTTGGTAAAAGTACGTTGTTAGGAATGATGGCGCGGAACTGTGAAGCAGATGTCAATGTGATCAGTTTGATAGGGGAGAGGGGCCGAGAAGTAAAAGATTTTATTGAGGAATCTTTGGGAGAAGAGGGTTTAGCAAAATCTGTTGTCGTTTGTGCAACGTCTGACCAGCCTCCGTTGATCAGACTAAAAGGGGCTTTGGTGGGTACGGCTATAGCCGAGTATTTCAGAGACCAGGGAAAAGATGTCCTATTTATGATGGACTCAGTGACCCGTTTTGCAATGGCACAGCGTGAAATTGGTTTGGCAACAGGTGAGCCTCCAGCCACAAAAGGGTATACCCCTTCTGTTTTTGCCATGCTCCCAAGGTTAATGGAGCGTGCAGGGACCTCTGATAAGGGGTCTATCACAGCTCTTTATACTGTCTTGGTAGAGGGGGGAGATATGGATGAGCCCATTGCAGATGCAAGTCGAGGAATTTTAGACGGGCATATGGTTCTTTCACGGGACTTGGCGGCTAAGAATCATTATCCATGTATTGATGTGGGTCATAGTGTCAGTCGTCTTTTTACGGTGATTACAAAAGAGAACCATCAAAAAGCAGCGGGGCAATTGAGGGAGGTGTTAGCGCGTTATCATGAAGCAGAAGACTTAATCAATATTGGTGCATATGTCAAAGGAAGCAATCCTAAAATTGATCATGCGGTAGATAAAATTGATGAAGTGAATCAGTTTCTAAAACAACGCACAAATGAGAATTTTGAATTTGAAGATGAAGTAGCAAAACTGATAGGTATATTTTCATGAGTAAGCCTAAAAAGAGCCGCCGATTTGATTATAATTTGGAGTCTGTACTCAGGATCAGAAACGTACAGGAAAAAATGGAACAGGATAAATATGCACATGCAAATCAGAAATACATACAAGAGCAGCAAAAAGAGGAAGAAATTAAGTTATTTCAAAGAGAGAAATATGACGAACTAAAGTCAATACTAGATGGTGGGCAAAAAATATCTAATTTTCAGCATGTGCTCATGCGTAAGTCTCATTTGGATATTGTGAAAGAGCAAGTTGAAGAGCAGGAGCGTGTTCGGGTTGAAGCGGAAGAAAAAAAAGAAGAGCAGAGAGCAGAGTTGATAAAAGCAGTTCAAAAGCGACAAGTGCTGGACAAGGATAAATCAAAAAAAAGAGAATCTTGGAAGAAGTTAATGGATAGAGAGCAGGTAAAAGTGATGGATGACATCACAAGTAGTCGTGAGGCTCGAAAAAAGAAAAGAGGGATGTAACCCATATTTCCTTATTTAGGATAGCATTGTTGAATATCTTGTTTGATTTGAAGAATAAGATCTTCTTTGCATGAAAAGGTCATGTCTTCTCGAATATGTTGAGAAACATACAAACAAATATCCTGTCCATATAGCTGTATTGTTTGATTGAGAATATGAACTTCTACACAAATATCATGAGGGCCAAATGTTGATTTGGTGCCAATATAAACGATGGCGTCATGGGTATGTTGGCCTGTCATTACGTATCCTTTATACACACCTGTTGGTGGTAAGCATTTTTCGGAGGGAACACTCAAATTAGCTGTTGGAAACCCCAATGATTTCCCTCGATTATCTCCTTTTATAACGTGCCCTTTAATAAGATAGTCATGGCCGAGCAAGGGGATGATTTTATTGAATTCTTTTTGTTCAATAAGTTGCCTAATAGCGGAGCTTTTGATGGGTATATTGTTTTTAGTAATGGGTTTTATTTTTTTGATGCGAATGCGATGTGATAGAGCCCATTTTTCAAGTAATTCAAGAGTACCTTTAGATTGATAGCCAAATCTAAAGTCATATCCCACCATGATTGTGCTGGGGGAAAGGTTCTCCAAAATGACCTTATTTAAAAAATCTTCTGGGGACAATTTTGCAATTTCTGAAGTAAAAGCCAAACAAATTAAATTAGGGTAGAGTAATCGTAATTCATCTAAAGTGGTCAACCTCTTGAGGGTATTATTTTTTTGAAGCACAAGATCTGGGTGGGGGTTGAAAGTGAGTAAATGTGTGCATTTGTCTGCAATTTGTTGATGACCCAAATGCATCCCATCAAACACACCAATTCCCAGTATATCAATGGGTGGATTAATGATGCCAGATAAGCTGATGGTCATGATTTAGGGCTCTGTGAAAATATATGATCATTAATAAGCGAACCTGTTAAGGAATCATAGGAAATTGCATTTTCAGACGCGTAAGAACCAATTGCAACGCGTGAAAGAGATTTGAGAATAGCCCCACACTGACACGTATACCCAATGTCACGCGCAAGGCTTCTAACATACGTTCCAGATGAACATATCAATTCGAATTCGACTTCTTTAAAAATCTTAGGAATAATTTTCTGGATGGAAAGATCATGAATGGTAACTGTAACAGGATCAAGCTTAACAGTAAGTCCCTTTCTGGCTAAAGAATAAGCACGTTTCCCATTCAACTTTTTTGCTGAAAATTGAGGTGGAATTTGAGAAATATCACCTTTAAAAGGTGTAAAAGCAGAAGTAATGGATTCATTTGATACTAACACAGGTGTTAACGCACTCACCTTTCCATCTATATCATGAGTATCTGTTTCAATGCCCAGAACCATCGTTGATTGATATGTTTTAGGGAGGCATTGGAACTTAAAAATTTGCTTGGTAAATGGGCGGCCCAAGGCCAAGATTAAAAGACCGGTTGCAAATGGATCTAGGGTGCCACAGTGTCCAACTTTTTGCTCCGTAGTTATTTTTCGTACTTTTCGGACAACATCAAAGGATGTCACTCCTGCAGGTTTGTTAACAAGCAAAAATCCGTTAATAGGGTTATTTAATTTTGTCCTTGAGCGATTTAATGATGATTGATTCGACATCTTGAACATGACCCTCCATTGTAATTCCTGCAGCTTTGTTGTGACCACCACCACCAAACTGAGCAGCAAATTGAGCGACATTAAAATCTGTCTTAGATCGTAAACTGATTTTTACCATATGAGAATCATATTGCCTAATGACTAAGAAAATATCAATACCTGCTAACTTTCTAATTAAATCCATGACTTCAGGTCCACACCTAGATGAAGGATCTTCTAAAATAGTATAAGCAAAGCGATACTGAAAATCAGTGACTAAATGATTCAATGATGAATTTATAACAGAAAGGGTATCAAGGGTATAAGTATCATAAATATGACTTGCAATATGGCAAGGGTTGGCGCCAATTGATACTAATTTTGAAGCAATATCAAGTGATTGAGCTGTCACCGTATTATGTTGGAAACGGCCAGTATCGAAAGATATAGCCGCATATAGACAAGTTGCAATGTCGGAATCAAGTTCCCACCCGAAGGCGTCAAAAATAAGAAAAGATAGCTCCCCCACGCTGGAAATATGTTGATATATATTCAGCGACCCAAACTGCGTATTATCTTGATGATGATCAATATTAATGAGAGCAATTAAATCGTCTTTAGTTTTCAGTTCTTCGTATTTCTTGATTCGTTCAAGAGAAGATGCATCTAGTGTAATCAAAATGTCATAATCATGAGGAAGATATTTTTTGATACAGCTATATTTGGGTAAAAAATGAAAGAATTTATTGGAAATATCTGCAGACCAAACCATGCTGTTAAACCCATGTTTTTGAAGCTGAAAATGAAAAGCCAATGAAGATCCAATGGCATCGAGATCTGGGTCTTCATGGGTAGCAATCACTATGCGAGATTGTTTGAAAGAATCTAAAAGACTTTTGAGTTCTTGAAAGAGAGGATTCATCATTTTGAAAGTTTGTTAATTTTATCGACTATGTCAAAGCCTCTTTCAAGGGATTCATCAAAAATAAATTGTAAATCAGGAATATGTTTCAGCCGAATGACTTTTCCTATTTCTCCCTTAATAAATCTAGAGGCCGTTTTTAAAGTGTTAAGGGTTTTCTTTTTTTCTTTATCAGTGCCAATTTGGCTAAAATATATTTTGGCATGACTCATATCCTTGGATACATCTACATTTGTAATGCTAATAAACCCAATGTGTTGATCCCTCATTTTTCTCTGAAGTATGTGGGCGATTTCTTCTTTGATGAGTGCATTAATTCTGTCAATTCGTGACATTTATGAGGTCGTTTCTTTTTTCTCTTTAAGTTCAAAAAAGAGGATGATATCATCTTTTTGAATGTCGGGAAAATCTTTTAACACGATTCCACACTCATACCCTTGAGCAACCTTGCTTACATCATCTTTAAAATGTTTAAGACTCTTGAGAGGTCCTGAAAAAATTTCATTTCCGTCTCTAATAATCTTTGCAGTATTGTTTTTCTGAACCGTTCCAGAGGTAACATAACACCCTGCGATGATGCCTACTTTGGAAAATTTAAATAAGTCTCTAACTTCAACTTGACCAACTTCAACTTCTTCATACTCGATTTCCAAGCGCCCTTTTAAGGCTGCTTGAAGGTCATTAACAATATTGTATATGATGTCATATGATTTAATGTCAAGATTTTCTTCATCAGCTGTTTTCTGTGCTTCTGGACTAACGGCTACTCTAAAAGCAATAAGTAATGCTTGTGAAGCTTGTGCTAGCATGACGTCACTTTCGTTAACAGATCCTGTACCAGAATGAATAACATGAATAGATGTATGTTCAAACTGTAATTGGTCAATTGAGTGTAATATCGCTTCCATCGAACCGTGTACATCAGATTTAATAATAATGTTTAATGTATTATTTTGGTTGCCTTCGTCTTTTTCTGATTGGGATTCCAGGGATAATTGCCGCTGTTTTTTATTTGTGGAAGATAGATTTCTTTCATGCATAAGAGCCTCATTCTTCGCTTCTTTTTCTGTATTATAAGTTACAAG
>JABSQL010000360.1 GCA_013215865.1 Candidatus Margulisiibacteriota bacterium | reverse complement strand
TAAAGAGAAGAAAGCTTTCTTCTCTTTAGGGGGTTAACCTTTTCTACTTAATTCTTTCCTGGAATATTTCATTACTATTTTGGCCTAACAAGATAATTTGAGTACATTTTAGTGAAATTATTTTGAGATTTGTTCGACATATACGTAATGAGTATGATTTTAAAAATATTCGTTTAAAAATTTTTGTGTAGGAGTTGTATTATGTCAATAATTTATAACAGGTTAAGTAATGTGTCCCGATTTCTTATTTTATGTCTTGCAATATTTGCAATAGCAGGCTGTAGCAATAGTAAAGAAAAGATAGCTGAAATAGGAAAAGGTGAGATTCCAGAATATATTTTTACATATGCCCCACTTCCCGAATCTGCAGTGGCAACAGTGGGTGGAAAGGTTACACTTTCCATTTCAGGAGATTTGAAAGATTCGCATATTTTTTCGTGGGAGTTTAATACGGATTATCTAACCGAAATCATTCAAGAAACAACAGATGATGTAAGTAAGACAATTTCACCATATATCAGAACATTCACAGCAAATGTCGTTGGTACACACAACGTGACGGTTACAGCTAAATTAGCTGGTAAAGAAGTAGAAGTGTATACATTTAAGATTCTATTCAATGAAGTTGCCCTATTAAATAAAATTGATTTTCTTGTAAAGGATCTGAAAATTAAGGTCAATGATACACAACAATTAATTCCCAACTTCACCCCAGCTGAAGCAATAGATAAAGTACTCAAATGGGTTTCATTAGACGAAAGTATTGTTACTGTTGATGAAAATGGTGTGATTACGGGTGTTACAGTCGGTGGTCCGGTTAACATTGAAGTATTTTTAGAATCTAATCCATCTGTATTTACCAGTATATCTGTGAGAGTCGTTGAAGCTGGAACAGACACAGGTTCTGGAACAACATCAGATGCTGAAGAAGAACCAGATCCTGAAGAAGAACCAGATGCTGGAGAAGCCCACGGTTCTTCTCTTTTAATAGATACAGGTAATTTATATGACACAGGAGAAGCACAAGTTAATGAGCCGGACACAACCCGACCTTCCCCTCCCACTGGTGTTACGCTTGAAACTCTGGAAAATAGTTTTGTATTAAGATGGACCAACCCTTCAGATCTAGATTTCAGAGAAACTGTGATTCTTAGGAGTGAAATAAGCACCCCTCCCAATTCAGCAACTGACACCAATCCCGCTTACACTTCTTACACAATTTCTAAAACCAACTCCAGCAGACTTAGTAATGCAGGATTATCAAACAGAACATATTATTACTATCTTTACGCCAAAGATCACTCTGGTAATTTCTCAGATGTTGCATCTAAAAGTGGTAAGCCCCTATTCATAAATCCTCCAGCAGCACCCCTTATTTTCATTAATACAGATCAAGATAGTAAAGTTACGTATAGTTGGTATTTCGAAGGCCAGTCAGGGCTCATTATCGCTAGATCCACTGTAGATGACATTAATACAGCCGTAGAAGTAGGCTCCAGTCTTAATAACGATTTTGATGTGGCTCTAGACAATAATTTCAATACTCGTTACTCCTTTACAGATGATACTGTAACTAATGGCACAACCTATTACTACTTTTTTACTTTTACACATACTAACTATGACGACACCTATAGATCGTCTGCGGTTACACCTAGAGATAATACCCCACCCGCGGAAGTTACAAATCTCCAAAGAGAAAGTTTGGATGATTCAGACAATCGCGTAAAATGGTCTTGGACCAACCCTACAGACTATGATTTTTATAGAGCTGAGATTCTTATACAAGAGGGAGTCACCCCTCCTGCTTCAATAGATAGTGAAGATAATTTACGCTTTGTAAACTCAAATTGGGTTATCATAGATTCTTCACATTCCAATGATTCTTATTTCATATACGCCAGAGACACATCAGGAAATTTTTCTGACCCTGTGCTTATTAACAGCACACCTTAACACAAGAGAGACTATAACACCCCACTCCTCCTGAGTTGTGCAATTTCATAATCATTGAGCTTCCAGAAGTATTACAAAGGCTCATTGCTGAATTTATCTACTCACCAGTCAAATAGTTTTACCTTATTATTCTCTTAACTTTTTGAGTAAAGCATTAAAGTCACAGGGCTTTCCAAAGTAGGCATCCGCACCATAATCTAACGCCTTTGCAATCGATACGAAATTATCAAATTCACTAATCATTATGAATAAAATATCTTTGGTTTTAGTATTGGTCTTAACCAACTTGGCAAGATCACATCCATCAACATCCGGCATACACATGTCAGAAATAATTATATCTGGGTGCTCCTTCAGACAGATTTCAAAGGCACTTTTCCCACTCTCAGACCTCAGTATAGCAAACTCCAAGGAAGCCAACCGATCACTGAGATAGGATACAAACGTCTCATCATCATCCACAACCAATATCTGTTTTGTCATTATTACTCCTCCGCCTATGCAGGTGATGGATCAGGGGCCTGTATTTGAGGCATCAACGTTATTTTAGGAGATTCCTTAGAAGATGTCTCCTTTTCCTTTTTTCTTGGCTTTCCAGGCTTCTTCGAAGTCTGAATATCAAACAACGCCTCAAAGGCTTCCTTTTCTATGACCTCTTTCTCCATCAAAATCTTTGATATTTCAATGAGTTTCTTCTTATGCTTCACTAAAAGAATCTTTGCATCATTATAGCACCTCTGTATCACCGCCTGAATTTCTTCATCAATGTCTCTTGCGGTTGCCTCTGAATAGTCTTTTGAATGGTCAGAGAAATCTTTTCCTAAAAATACATTGTGACTATCTTTCCCATATTTGCGGGTACCTAACTTATTCGTCATCCCATAACTACATACATAATGACGGGCCAAATCTGTTGCTTTTTCAATGTCATTTGATGCACCAGAAGTAATCGACCCAAATATAATCTCCTCCGCAATACGACCTCCCATTAACGTGCGAATCTGATCTTCTATCTCATCCTTAGAAATCAAATGCTTGTCTTCAAGCGGTAACTGAAGGGTATATCCCAATGCTAGCCCTCTTGGTAGTATACTAATTTTATGAACTGGATCTGAGAATTTCAAATGACGGGCCACCAACGCATGCCCCACCTCATGATACGCAACAATCTCTTTCTCTTTTTTGGAAATCACTCGTGACTTTCGCTCAGGACCTGCCATCACTCGATCCGTAGCCTCTTCAATCATGGCCATACTCACTTCCTTTTGACCATTCCGAGCAGACAAAAGGGCTGCCTCATTCAACAAGTTCGCCAAGTCTGCACCCGTAAATCCAGGAGTTCGCTTAGCAATCACTTCCAAATTGATCTTCTTGGATACCTTTTTTCCCTTTACATGGATTTTCAAAATATCCATTCTTCCCTTTATGTCCGGCTTATCAACCACAATTTGACGGTCAAAACGCCCCGGACGCAATAATGCAGGGTCCAGTATGTCAGGCCGGTTTGTCGCGGCTAAAACAATCACTGTTGC
>JABSQL010000036.1 GCA_013215865.1 Candidatus Margulisiibacteriota bacterium | reverse complement strand
AATGGCATCTATTTTTGTGGTATTTTATCCATTATTTACAGGGTATCAAGATTTCTTATATTGGGATGACTGGGATTATATCGTCCTACATGATGGGGTGAAGGGGTTAAGTTGGGACCATTTAAAATGGATCATGACGTCTAAGACATTGGGTGTATATGAACCTATCAGCCGATTAATTAAAAATATTGTCTATTTCTTTTTTTCTTTATCACCAAGGGCATTTCAATTAACAGGGTTATTTTTTCATACGGCGAATGGCTTTTTAATGTGGGCGATTTCTGTGGCGTTGTTCCGACACATTTGGCCTTCTCGATCGAGAATGGTGATTATTGTGGCGGGATTCTTTTCGGCGCTTTTCTTTGCCATTCATCCACTGCGGGCGGAGGTGGTGGCTTGGGTATCTGCCCAGGCATATGCAGTATCGACTTGTTTTGTGTTATTGGGAATAGGGTGTTATATCCAGCATCGACAGCAGGAAAAAGAGGGGTCCAAATGGTATTGGTTGACTTTAGGGGCGTATGTTTGTGCGTGTATGAGTAAAACAGTGGGTATTATACTGCCATGTTTATTGGTGGGTCTTGATTATTTTCCGTTTAGGAGACATTCAGCATGGAAAAGTATTGTTGAGAAGTGGCCGTTTTGGATAACGGCATTTATATTTGGTTCTTTGGCAATGTGGGCCACACATGGTGCACAACCGGATGGGGCGATCGTGTTAACGTTTACACAGAAGATCGGACGGGCCTCATATTCGATATTCTTTTATATTATAAACGCATTTTGGCCGCGTGATTTATTGGCGCATTACCAGATTCCAGTCAAAGAGCTAAGTATGTTTAACCCCACTTATTTTATGGCATTTTTAGGGTGTGTTGGGGTGACTGTGTTGTCTTGGGTAAAACGGCATCAATGGCCATGGTTAGTGGTGTTGTGGGGTGCGTATATAGTGACATTGTTACCGGTATTGGGCATTGTTCAGCATGGTGCGCTTTGGATGTCGGCGGACCGATATACATATATAAGTTTATTGGGCCTATCCTTGGTTGTGGGGTCCTCGTTGTTATTCATCAATCAAATAAAGTGGCATATTGGTATGGGCGCTGTGGTACTGTCATTTGTGATTGGGTTGGGGATTCATGCCGTCCCTCAAGTAAAAACCTGGCAAAATACAGAAACAGTTTGGCAAAATGTACTCCGTGTAAATCCTGACAATACAATGGCCCTTAATAACTTGGGTTTTTATTATTTAAGGTTTAGGGAGTATGACAAGGCAGAGCCGTTATTAAAGTGGGGTGTTGAGCTAGAGCCCGGGCACATTAAAATGGCATTAAATTATGGGATGCTTTTAGAGCGGCAAGATAAAGTTGAGGAGGCCATTGAAGCATTAAAACGGTCGATTGCATTTTTACCACAAGCAGCGTTTGTATATTATAATTTGGGTATCATGAATAGCCAGTTGGGGAAAGAGGTGGAATCCCAATACTATTTTACAAAAGCCTACCGCATCAATCCCAGGTTAGATGAAGCGATAGGGTCTCTTCAGCATTTGCATGACGGGGTTACGTTACGCTAGTCGCTGATTTTTTTAGATATTCTTCGTATGTATCATTTAGTTTTGGGGACGACACCCATTCTAAAACGTAAGCGGCGTAATCAGCGGCGGTTGAGCCATTTTCTCTACCAGTAATGGTGAGTCGTTTTTCAAACTGGCTGCATATTTCAAGGGCTTTACCTAATTTTTGAGAGGCATCTGTTTTGCCGATATGGGCAAGGAGCATAGCGGCGGCTTTGATCATCGAAGAGGGGTCTGCATATTTGGCGCGACCTTCGTTTACCATTCGGGGTGCACTGCCGTGAATGGCTTCAAACATGGCATACCGTTTACCGATATTTGAACTACCTGCGGTTCCCACACCGCCCTGAATTTGGCCGGCCTCATCCGTGAGGATATCGCCGTATAAATTGGGTAATACCATGACTTGAAATTCATGGCGACGTGCCGGGTCTAGAAGTTTGGCTGTCATGATGTCTATGTACCATTCATCTAGGATAATACCGTCGTTTACATATTGTTTTGCAATTTGGTGTGCGGTTTCAGAGAAACGCCCATCTGTGGTTTTGACTACATTTGATTTGGTAACAACCGTGACCTTTTTTTTGTTGTTCTGTTTGGCATATTCAAAAGCGAGTTTAATAATACGTTCTGCACCGGGTTGTGTAATGACTTTGAAATCGAAACTGATATCCTCTGTGACATCGATACCTCTTGACCCCAAGACATAGGCACCCTCAGTATTTTCTCGAAAAAAGGTCCAGTCTATATTGTGTTCAGGAACACGAACGGGTCTGACACAGGCAAACAAGTCCAGTTCACGTCTCATGGCCACGTTTGCAGACTCGATGTTGGGCCATTTGTCGCCTTTTTGGGGGGTAGTCGTGGGTCCTTTTAAGATGACATGACATTGTTTAAGTTCTGCGAGTACGTCATCAGGAATGGCTGTCTTGTGTTCAACGCGGTTTTCAATGGTGAGTCCTTTAATGATCCGAAATTCAACGGATCCATTTTTGACGTCTTCATTGAGCATGTGTTCAAGAATATGTTGTGCTTGATTGGAGATTTCTTCCCCAATACCATCACCCCAACATACCCCAATAATGATGGGAGAGATGGTGTTGTAATCCACCCAAGCCTCATCTTTTTTCATGGTTTTGACGCGGTCCACTTGTTCGGTAAGAAGCGTGCGAAAATGTTGAACAGCATCATCAATTTGTTTTTCTTTAGACATGGTAAACCCTCCATCGGTTAAAGTGATAAAGAGATATTGTATATTTCATCCCCCATGAAAGCAATACATGGGGGACTCAGGTGGTTATATGTTGACGCGCTTTTTAATAATGGTTACCCTAATCGTGTAGGGAAGAGGAGGAAATATGCTATCACGTGTTAAAAGTGCCGCCCTTTCAGGGTTAGATGCACATCTTGTATTGGTAGAAGTGGATGCGAGAAGGGGGTTACCCCAGGAAATTATTGTTGGGTTACCGGATGCAGTGATCCGAGAGAGTAAGAGTAGAATCCGTTCGGCCTTAAAACATTCTGGCTTTGATTATCCTTTAAAATCTTATGTCATCAATTTAGCGCCAGCTGAGCTTAAGAAAGAAGGGCCTCTCTTTGATTTGCCGATAGCGGTGGGAATTTTGCAGTCAACCAATCAAATACCTTTAGATACAGAGTCATTATTTGTGGGTGAGCTGTCCTTGGATGGTCAATTGAGGCCGGTTAGAGGGGTACTATCTATTTGCGATATGGTGTTGCAGAAAAAGGCAAAGCGATTATTTATTCCGATTCAAAATATGATGGAGGCACAGCTCATTTCGGAGGTTGAAATTGTGCCCATCAAGTCTTTATCAGATATAACGGCCTATTATAATGGTACATATTCGCTTCCTGAATGTCCTGAGAAGTATATCAAAGAGACACAGCATGCGCTTGATTTTGCGGATGTAAAGGGTCACTCGTTTGCAAAGAGAGCTTTGGAAATTTCTGCGGCGGGCGGTCATAATATTTTGTGTGTAGGGCCGCCGGGATCAGGAAAGACCATGCTCATAAACCGACTTCCATCTATTCTTCCTGAACTAAGTCTTAGAAATGCCATTGATGTGCATAAAATTCTGTCAATATCGAAATCAGTAAAGGGTACCCTGAATCAATTGAGTTTTATTCCGCCATTTCGAAACCCACATCATTCTATATCTTATGCGGGGATGGCAGGCGGGGGTAAAGTGCCGATGCCTGGAGAAATCAGTTTGGCCCATCATGGTGTGTTATTTTTAGATGAGTTTGCGGAGTTTCCTCGGCACATTATTGAATTATTAAGGCAACCGATAGAAGATCAAAAGATAGGCATTAGCCGTGCAAATTATGTGGTTGAATTCCCCACAGATTTTATATTTGCTGCGGCAATGAATCCATGTCCTTGCGGGTTTTATTTAGATGCAACCGAACGGTGTCAGTGTCACAAAGCGGTGATACAGCGATACTGGAAAAAAGTATCGGGTCCCATATTGGATCGAATTGATTTGGTAATTGATGTACCAAGGCTAAAAAAAGGAGAATATTTCAAAAACCATACTTTTCAGGTAGAGTCTTCATCCATGATTAAGCGGCGTGTGTTAAAGGCAAGGTCATTTCAAAAGGGCCGCTACAAAAATGACATTACGAATGCACGATTACCCATTTCGGAAATTAAGAAATGGTGTTCAATTAATAAGGAAAGTCAAAATATTATAGAAAAAAGAGGAGAGAAAGATCATTTATCGAGCAGGGTGTTTGAAAAACTCCTAAAGGTAGCTAGGACAATCGCAGATTTGGAAGGGTCGAATAAAATCGAAACCAGCCATATTATGGAAGCCATCCATTTCAGGAAAGTAAATTTTGGATAAAAGATATATGAAACTTACGAGAGGGTGTTAATTTTACTTTTTTCAGCTTCTTTTTTGTTAATGAGTTCTTTGGGGCATACATGTACGATTTTTACCTTACTTGGTGGTTGCGGTGATTTGGGGTCTATTTTGTCAGATTCATAAAGTTGATTATCATCCTTTTCTTTTTCCAGGTCTTCTTCATTTGAACCCATGTAATTGTTTCTGGCTCCTGAGCCGGATTGTTCCTGACCCAATTGCTTCAAATTATTTGTACTCTGCTGAGTAATGCGTCTCTGTAAACCTCCAAGGCTCATAAAAATACCTCCTCATAATAAAAAGATTCTCTTAGATTTCCTTCTCCACTTTTCAAGTATAACATAAACCATCTATTTTGTAATATTTACACGCGTGATAGAATATAAGTAGTACGTTAAAAGGAGTTTGACATTGGGAACATCTGATATCAATGATGATTTAGAATATAATGATGGTTTGGGCGACATGCTCAAAGAAAAGGAGTACCACGAATTCAGTTGGATTAAGACGCTGTCTGTACTCGTGGGTATTCTTGCCATTGTCTTGATTCTCTTTGTGGCAAGTTTTAAATTTGGGACCGATATGTTTTCAAAATCACAAACGGAAACGGCTGTTGAATATGAAGATATTATTGTTTTAGAGGGCGGAGAGGAAATTATCATTGATGATATTGGTAGCGGGAGAAAAGGTATCGCAGAAGATATTGAAATTATTTACATTGAAGATACAGGCCCGGGACAAAGTCAAGATCAAAAAACCACTTCAATAAAAGAAATAAACGCTCCCTCTTCGAGTGCTTCATTTAGGGTGATTGCGGGTTCTTTTTCATCTTATGAGAATGCATTACGATTTCAAAAATCTTTATCGATCAAACAATTAGACGCCTTTGTATGGAAGGCGATGGTCAATTACAAGAAAATGTATCGGGTACAAATCGGCTCTTATCAGGACTATCCTTCCGCGATGAGTCGGCTTAATGAACTTAAGAATATGGGTGTCACAACCTTTATTGTGACTCACTAGAACAATTACAGCATCTTTTTCATGAAACAATATTGGACAGCATTTACTAATCAATTTTCGAGTGATATGGGCATTGATCTGGGAACGGCCAATACCGTTGTTTATGTAAGAGGTGTGGGTATTGCGTTTAGTGAGCCTTCAGTGGTGGCGATGGATAAGTCATCTCGAAGAGTTTTGGCTATAGGTCGTGAAGCACGAGATATGGTGGGACGAACCCCAAGTAATATCATTGCGGTTCGTCCCATGAAAGAAGGGGTTATTGCTGATTTTGAAGTAACAGAAAAAATGATACGCGCCTTTATTAAGAAGGCATACAAAAGAAAAGGGGTCATGAAACCAAGAGTATTAATCGGTGTTCCTTGTGGCATAACGCCTGTTGAGAAACGCGCCGTCATTGAAGCCGCTTCGCAGGCGGGGGCAAGAGAAACATATTTAGTAGAAGAGCCTATTGCTGCGGCTATTGGTGCATCCGTAAACATTGAAGAGCCAAATGGACATATGGTCATTGATATGGGAGGGGGAACAACAGAGGTAGCTGTAATATCCATGGGAGGAATTGTGGTGTCAAAATCAGTCCGGATTGCTGGGGATGAATTTGATGAAGCCATTATTGCTTATTGCAAGAAGAATTACAATTTTTTAATTGGTGAGCGAATGGCTGAGAAAATCAAGATAGACATTGGATCTGCGTATCCTTTTGAAAAGGAGCGGCACATTAAAGTCAGTGGGAGAGATTTGGTTACAGGGTTCCCAAAAACATTTTCACTCACTTCAGCTGAGGTCAGAGATGCCTTTTCTGAATCTTTAAATACGATTGTAGATGCGATTCGATTTACGCTTGAAAAGACCCCTCCGGAGCTTTCAGCGGACATTATGAAAACAGGTATATTATTAACGGGTGGCGGATCTCTTTTATATGGTTTGGACCGATTATTATGGGAAGAAACAAATATTAAAATTCAAAGGGCAGACGACCCTTTATCATGCGTGGCACTGGGAACGGGAAAAATGTTAGATAAAATAGAGAGTTTAACCTTAACCCCGTCAAAATCCATCCGATGGAAACAAATGGTTTAGTGTAGATTTAGATCAGATAAGGTTTGTGCGAGTTTTTGCCTGTAGTCTGTTATCTTAGATGCTTCTTCTTTGAAATATAATTTTCTCAGATTTTGAATGATTGTTTTCTCTGCTTGTTTGAGGACGGGAGTGAGCGTGTTTTTTGCATCAGTTTCTTCTTTAAGGTGAATAAATGTTGTATTCCAAAACTCGGCTTGATCGTCATAGGGGTCTGTTTCTTTTGGTTTTGTAAGGTCTGGAAGGGTTTCATGAACCGTGTTTAAGATTTCATTGACTGTATGGTGGTAGTGGGTTAAGAGGGTTTGGAAAACGCTTCCAGAAGACTGTGTGGGGTGTATGGCTTTTTCAAGTCCTTCAAAATCGATAGAAAGGTCAGGATTGATATGATGAATCAGGACAAAAGCCATCAAATCAGAGTATAGGTACATATAGGTGTCCTCAGTATTAAAGAACCAGGTATCAGATAGATACATGTAATACATACGTGTGGCACGATGGGGATCTGATTGGCTTAAAGAGATGAGGTGATGAATGGGTCCGGATATGCCGTCTTTTTCAGGTGCAAAGTCTGCAAAAAATTCGAGGAGGGCGGTGAGAATATTTTCACCAAATACCCGTGAGGCCTCACCAATGGCATTGGCTTCATGGGGTAAAATATGGTGTTGAATGATGCCATGCCCCAATTCATGATTGATAATAATGTCACTCATATCATTGAGAAAGGTATCTTGCAGGGCTTTTAATTCAGAAACATTTTTTATATGGTAACTGGACAGGGTCTTTGATTTGATATGTTCTGCAACGTGAACATAATCAGAGTGATGTGAGGATGGTTTTGATCCAAAACCGTTGACCCATTTTTGGGTAAAAATGGCCAAAAGGGCTTCCATTCGAATAAATATGGTTTTATTAGAAATGGCTGCTGCCATGGCAATAATGGTATTGGGTGTTCGGATATTTTCTTGATGGAATTGAATGATAGTATATTCATTGCGAATGTATTTTTTTCCCGTACCCATAATAAATTGAAGAGACTCACCATGATATCCCCCTTGAAGGAACAAGTTTGAGCCGACAAACTGAAGCAGCTTCGTAATTTGGTCTGTTTTATGGGCTGGGAAGGAATGATCAAGAAGGGTAATGGCGTAGTCTTTCATTTTTTCCTTGGCCTCCTCCAGGGAAAGGGATTGAATGTTGTGTTTAAGAATATGTTGAGATATTTCCGTCATGAACTGATGAAATTGGGTATGTGAGATATGTTGATCTGGGGGAATGTTGAGTAGGTTATGACAAAAAGAGGTTTTAACTTGCTGTTCACCGGCATCACCCCAGTCATTTTCGTTGTCCATTACAAAATATTCAAGGAGAGTATAGTAAAAAAGCTGTTTGGTTACTTGTTTTTCTAAATCCTCTTGTAGGCGATGAATGTCTTCTTTTGACCAGGCATAGTTTTCATTTTCCAATAGCGCATTGATATCGGAATGGGTATCATATGTTTCTGGATCTAACAGTGTTTGTTTAAGAGAGGGATTGATGGTGCCTGTTTCTTCGTAGAAGGGGGGCGACATATTATTCGGCCACGAGGCCTAGGGATTCCATTTTTTCAATGACATAGTTTCGGTGATTAAACTGATATTTTTGAGCGACTTTGTTGCCACAGGATAATACCATGACCTTTTTAAGGGTGAGTTTCTCTTGATCTTGAAGGTATTTCTCTAAGATTTCTTTTTTATCCGTAAATTTCTTTAAGTATCCGATCATGTTAATCCAGTATGGGGTCACAAACCCGGTTGAATCTAGAGGAACGGTTTTATTATTTGGATTCTTTTTGAAGAGGGAAATAAGCATACTATTCATTTTGGGATAGTCAAGTTTGTGTTTTTTATCTTGAGTGGGGTAATAATCAGCTGTTTCATCCATTTGTTTAATGGTTTGGGTTTGGGTGGTAAAGAGGGTGAGCACTTTCTCAAATAATGTGCCTTCTTTATGTTGGATATCTTTTTGAAGTGTTTTGAAATCAATCGATAAATCAGTCTTGATATATTTGAGTAATATGAGGGCCATTAAGTCTGAGTAGAGATACATATATTCATCTTCAGTATCGAAGAACCAGGTATCTGAAAAGTACATGTAGTACATGCGGGTGGCTTTAGCAGGATCTGTTTCTGAGATACGAACCATATTTTGTATGGGTCCATAATGTCCGGTTTTGGATATAGGGGCAAAGTCAGCTAAGAATTCAGAGAG
>JABSQL010000359.1 GCA_013215865.1 Candidatus Margulisiibacteriota bacterium | reverse complement strand
GGCATTGCTGATTAAATTTTGGAACAGTTGCTTCATATGAAACGCATCTGCCTCGATAGTGGGTAAAGAATCGACTTCTACCTTCCCCTTTGTTTCTTTGATTCGTGATTCAAGTGTATCTAACACGTCTGTTAATACTTCATTAAGATCCACTTTCTCCAGGGTTTTCTTTCTCGTTCCCACTCTAGAGTAGGTTAATACGTCATTGAGTAACCCTTTCATTTTGGTCATGGATTGCTCTATCTTTTGTAAGTATGTAGCCGCTTCTGAATCTTGTAGTTTTGAAATGGGTTCCGTTAACTCACTACAAAAAAATAATGATTTATTTAGAGGTTCTTTTAAGTCGTGGCTCACCACGGTAGCAAACTGGTCTAGTTCGGTATTGCTTCTTTGTAATTCATCAGATAATAGTTTTAATTCTGTGGTCTGGTCTTCTAACCGTTTGTTTTGGCGAAATATATCTGCAAAAATAGCGACTTTGGACTTTAAAATGCTATTTTCAAAGGGTTTTCGCATATAATCTACGGCACCCGTTTCATAACCATGGCACTCGAATTTTTGATCTTTGCTTATAGCGGTTAGAAAGATAATAGGAATGTGTTTAGTATCTTCGTTTTCTTTCATTTTTTGAGCGGTTTCAAATCCATCCATATCCGGCATTTGGACATCTAATAAAATAACAGCTACCTTTTCTTTGCTAAGAATATCAAGAGCTTCAGCGCCAGAGTCGGCTAAAAAGAGGGTGTATTCGGGTTGGTCAAGTATCGCTTGAAGTGCGATTAAATTTGCTTTCGTATCATCTACGCACAGTATATTGACGGGTATTATTGATTCTTTTAAAGATGTCATTCTTCGTTTTACCCTATTATCATGGAATTTAAACGTTGCACAATAGAATTTGCAGGTAATACGTCATCTATATCTTTAACCAGTTTGATAGCCGCTCTGGGCATATCAGGGAATTCTGCGTCTTCAGGGTCTTGAACGATACAATGTCCACCCTTTTGTTTAATGGAAGACAGGCCTTTCGCGCCGTCAGAATTTGCACCTGTTAGTAGAATTGCAAAGAGTTCATCTCCAAATTCATCTGCAGCAGATTCAAACGCCACATTGATAGAGGGCCGATTATACATTTCAGGTGGATCAGCAGATAAGACAATTAATCCTTGGTCAAACAAGAGATGGTAATTTGCGGGAGCAACATACACATGTGCAGGCAATATTTCTTCCTTATCGCTGGGCTCTATAACAGGGAGTGAAGTAAAATGTTGAATAATAGGCGGCTCTTTTGATCGTTGTCCATTGTCAGGCATCGTATGTGTGATGATAACGATGGGTAACGGAAATGATGGGTTCAATTTAAAAAAAAATGTTTTTAAGATGGAAAGTGACCCTGCTGACCCGCCGATGATAACCATTTTATATTTATGTTTCATTAGATTATTTTTTTTGAAACCATCTGAGTTGTTTATCCAATACTTTGAAATGTTCAGTGGAATTTGACAGGTGGAGAGATTCTTTATCTCCTAGCCCCAATAAGCCACCAGACATTAAACTCCCATAAAATAGATTGTCTATCACCTTGTTTTGTAGGTCACTGTTAAAATATATAAATACATTTCGACAAATGACCACATGAAACTCATTAAACGATTTATCTGTGACCAAATTATGAACAGAGAATATCATATTTTTAGCTAAATCAGCATTAAAGAGTGCACCCTTATAACGGGCTGTATAATACTCTGAAAAGGACTTTTCTCCTCCTGCATCCAAGTAGTTTTGGGTATACATTTTCATTTGAGATAATGGAAAAATACGGGATTGGGCTTTTTTAATGACCTTTTCGTTAATATCAGTGGCATATAATCTACATTTATCATATATTC
Source organism: Candidatus Margulisiibacteriota bacterium (assembly GCA_013215865.1). Classification (GTDB taxonomy): domain Bacteria; phylum Margulisbacteria; class Marinamargulisbacteria; order DT-59; family DT-59; genus DT-59. Next base: position 7,493 of record JABSQL010000359.1, on the reverse strand, counting down.
CCAGTTCAGTCAGTAATATTGCCATAGAATATACTTCTTCACCGGTCGAGCAGCCGGCATGCCAGATCCGAATAATGGGCATATTTGAAAAGAGTTCCTGGGCTAATTTTCGAAAAATGGTATAAAATTGCGGATTACGAAACATCTGAGTGACATTAATCGAAAAGGTGAGGAGTAACTTCTCCATCACAGATTCATTTTTTAAAAGAGCGCCTTGTAAGTCAGAAATAGACTTGAATGATTCGTTTTCAATAAAGTGAAAAATGCGTCTCTTGATGGAAGAGTAGGCATAATTTCGAAAATCATAGCCATATTTACGATATATGGCCTCCAACAATAAATCGATCTCTATGTGGTCATTTTCGATCATACATCCACACCTTCATGAGAGATTTTAATTTGGGAATATCCACTGGCTTGGATATATAATCTGAAGCACCGGCTTCAATACATTTGTTACGGTCCCCTTTCATGGCTTTTGCAGTGAGGGCGACAATGGGAAGGGATTTGAACTCATCTAGACGTCGTATTTGTTTCATTGCTTCATACCCATCCATTTCCGGCATCATGATATCCATTAATACAAAAGAAATATCTGGGTTCTGTTTAATCATCTCAACACCTGTGCGTCCATTATCTGCTTCTAAAAATATAATGTCTTCATTCTCTAGCGCACTTTTTAAGGCAAAAATATTACGCGCATCATCATCTACAACCAACACTTTTTTTCCTTTAAAGACGGCATCATTTTGATGGAGTTGCTTTAGTATTTTTTGTTTATTTGGTGCGAGATTGGACTCTACCTGATGTAAAAATAAAGATGTTTCATCTAATAGGTGATCTGTGGAGTAAACATCTTTAATGGGGGTTGTTTCTGAAAATTGATGGACCGCTTCAAGGTCACTTTTTTTAACTTTACTAGAGGCATACATAATAATGGGTGTGACCTCTCCTTTTTGGGCCTTGATTAGCTTGACAAGTTCGACCCCTGGCATGTCACTTAAATTAAAATCAATTACAACACAATTGAAAGACTGTTTTTTGATGTATTCCAAAGCATCTTTCCCTTTTTTGGCCACAGTAAGATCGACCCCTTTGTCTGAGATAATGGTTTTGATTTCTTTTACTTGTGCAGCGTCTGACTGGACCACTAAAATATTCTTTTCTTTGGTGTCCAAAAACTGTGTAATATGATTTAGTACGGCATCTACCCCTTCTTTTTGAAGTGGTTTTTCCAAATATGCAAAAGCCCCTTTTTGTATGCCCCGCGATTTTTCATGCATCACAGAAAGAATATGCACGGGTATGTGGCGGGTACTTAAATCTTGCTTGAGACGATCAAGAACAGTCCAGCCATCAAAAATAGGCAGTTGTAAATCCAATGTTATAGCATCTGGGAGGTATTCTTTGGCCATTGATATGCCCGTATCACCTCGGGTGGCCACAATCACCTTGAACCCTTTATTACGGCCCATATCTAGCAAGATATTCGCAAAGCGAACATCATCTTCAATAATAAGAAGGGTCCTATCATTTGGAGAAATATTGTCACGATCGTCATTTAGGGCATTTTCATTCATATCTTCAATGGTACTCGATTTAATATCTTGAAAGGGTTCTTCCTTGCTTTCGCTGGGTTGAGTGGAAAGAGTTTGGGGAGATACATCAGACGTTGGCGTATCCTTTTTCTGATACGTTACGGGTAGGTGAATCGAAAAGCAGCTTCCCTCGCCTTCTTTACTCTCTAAATTGATTTCTCCACCAAGAAGTACAATGAGTTCACGTACAATTGATAAACCCAAGCCAGTGCCGCCAAATTTTCGACTGGTACTACCGTCCGCTTGTTGAAATGCTTCAAAAATACTGTCTTGTTTTTCTTTAGGGATATCAACACCATTGTCTGTAACGGAGAATGAAATGACTTTTTCACTTGATTTTAGGGTGTCACTTTTGAATGGAGTCTTTGGCGAGGCCAAAGAAATGTTGAGGATAACGGTGCCTTTGGGTGCAAATTTAAAGGCGTTAGATAGTAAGTTTTTGATGATTTGTTTGAGCCGGGTATCATCAGTATAAATAGATTCTGGAGTGTCTTTTGACAGGGTAACATTAAACGTAATTTCTTTATTAAGGGCCATTTCTTTGAAATTTCCGACAAAATATTCTTTTAGTTCTAAAACAGATACATCAATGGGATCCAAATGTAATTTGCCAGATTCTACTTTGGCCAAGTCTAAAATATCATTGATGAGGTTTAATAGCTCATTTCCAGACTCATGAATAGTGGTTGCGTAGGTTACCTCTTTGTCACTCAAATGCTGGTTTTGATTGTCAGATAAGAGTTTAGAAAGGATGAGCAAACTATTCAAAGGTGTACGTAATTCATGAGACATATTCGAGAGAAATTCAGACTTATATTTACTAGAAAGAGATAATTGACGGGCTTTCTCTTCTACTTCCTGCTTACTTTTTTCTATTAGGGTGGCATTGGTTTCAAGTGTTTCTGTTTTTTCTTCAAGTTCTTCATTTGTAGCTTGGAGCTCTTCACTTTGAGTTTTTAAGCGATCTTCATTTTCTTGTAAAAATTTGGCCTTTTCTTCAAGCTCTTCATTAGTGGATTGAAGTTCTTCAGACTGGGTCTGGAGCTCCTCAGATTGATCTTGAGTTTTTTGTAGTAGCACTTTCGTTTCCTGACGTGACTCTGCAGAGACGATTGCAATGGCTATATTTGGGGAAACTATTTCCAATAATTGTTTGTGTATATCATTAAAGGATTGATGGGTACCCAATTCGATAACACCTTTTATGGTATTTTCGTGCAAGACAGGAAGGAGTAAGACATTTTTGGGGGTGGTTTCCCCGGTGGCAGAACTAATTTTTAAATAATCAGAAGGAATATCTGTGACCAATATGCATTTTTTCTCCAGTGCAGCCTGGCCAACCAAACTCTCACCAAAGCTCACGGATTTTATTTTACGCGTATCTTTACCCAAAGCATATCCACCAGCTAAGTACAGTGTTTCTTGATTGTCAGTTAGGTAAATAGCACCCACACTCGCCTCAAGATATGGCGCCATGCAGTTTATGATATTTTGACTCAATTTCTCGACAGTGAGTTCGCCAAGCATGGCCTTACTGAGTGAAGAGACACCATCTTTGATCCAATTCTCTTCACTTAAATTCCGATTTGCTTCAATCGCTTTTTCTTCTTGTATTTTTTTATCTGTAATTAAAAATCTTACAGCCATAATTTTCTCAATTTTATTATTCTCATCCATTAGAGGAAGAATGGTTGCATCCACCCAATAGATATCTCCATTTTTTGATTTGTTTTTTACTTCTCCACGCCAGGTTTGTCCCTTATACACAGTTTGCCAGAGGTGTTTAAAAAATTCTTTAGGATGATGTCCTGAATTGACGATCCGATGATCTTTTCCCATTAATTCTTCTCTTGTAAAGCCTGAAATTGCAACAAACTTATCATTTACATAAACAATTTCCCCCTTCGGATTGGTGATTCCCACTAATGCCCCCTCATCTAATCCTGTTTTAAATTGGCGGGCTTCTTTTTCTTTTGAACTTATTATTTGAACCATTTTTTTAAGAGAAATATTCAATTCGTCTTTCTCAGACTTGGGTGAAATCTCAATATCATACTGACCTGTAGCTACATGATTTGCGCTAGAAATAACATTCCGAAAGTTTTCAGCCATGACATTAAATTCTATGGCCAAATCACCCAGCTCATCTTTACTAATCACGTCTATATTCTCTGTAGGAGTCCCTCCGGCCATTTCTTTTGTAGCAGAAACCATACTCGTTACTTGTTGGGTGATTTTTTTGTTGATAAAAATAATGAATCCAAGGCACACGAGAGTCATGAGGACAAACAATTCGAATAGAGCTGTGGTTTCCTCTTTAATTGTGGTATCTTCAAAGTCTTCAAGCGCGTGAATAATTTGATCAAAAACAGGTTCGATTTTCCGGCTGGCATCGATTAACTCTTTTTGAAGCCCTTGAGTATGGGTGAGTCCAAATTCTGTTTCTAATCTCACGACATCGTTAAAATATTTGCTATATTCTGACAAATGGGATAGTAACCGTTGTTGTTGAGCAGTGGAAAGCGCTGTATTTCGAATGCTGTTGTCTAGAAGGGCTATCGTTTTTTCTGCTTTTTTTGCATATGAAATGTCTTTTCTGAGTAAAAAATCTTTCTCATGTTTTCTTAATAAGAGTACCAATTCTTTGTTAATCGGAATTTTTGTGTTTTCTAGTGCATGGGCCGCTTCTCTGAATTGTCCAATTTCTCCATAATCTTTAAACCCTTTTAATGTGATATGGTCTATTATATTTTTCCAATGATCTTTGTATTTATCTAAAAGAGAGATGCTTTTGTGGATATTCTTTTTAATCGTTTCATCTTTTATGAGTGTATGGGTGGAAAGAGAGTGTAATGTATCATCAAGTTCATCTATGTATTTGGCATGTGCATCTAAATAATGGTTTTGACCTGTTTTAAAGAAAGATTCATCCAGGGTCCCTCTCATTAAAAAATCTTTTTCAGCACGCCTAATTTCAAGTAAGGTAACATGTTTATGGGATATCAAGTCAATAAGCTTGGAGGCCTGTCTCAATGTATTTAGAGAACCAATAGATGAATAAACAATGACCACCGAACATAATAAAACAACCGCAAATAGAATAGAAAATTTATAAATGAGTTTGAACTTCATGATTTCCTCCATTGTGCAACTATTTTATATATTAACCTATTTTGATGATAAAAAGATACATATAGAAAGTAAAGAAACAACCCGTGTTTTCTCTTTGACTCAGAAAAATGGTACTCTTAAAAGTGATGAGGAGGTCAGATTGAGTAAAACAAAACTATTAGTCATTGATGATGACGACTTTATAGAACTTATTTTCAAAAAGCAGTTATTGCCGCTTGAAAACCACCTTGAGGTGAGTTTTGAAACCAAGTTGTCTGATGAATTGAGCAAGTATACTCCCTCTCTGATCTTTTGTGATCTCAATATCAGTGGGTATCGAAATGAAGAAACCCTAGAAAATGTGAGGTCTTTTTTTCCTCTGACAGATATTGTTGTTATGTCGGGTATTGAGCCTTCAAACTTGGCAGATTTACAAAGCCAATTTTCCTTTGAAGAATTTCTAAATAAGGATGATATTCTGTCTTCATTGGTACCCTTTGTGAAAAATAAGTTCAATATAGTATGATGAAATCAATAATGGACACACAAAAAGAATTACCCAGACTACCCCAAATGGTTTCCTTATTGGTGATTGCTATCTGTGTGTTACCTGTAATATTGAATTTCTTTGGGGTGGATTTTGGGGTGACACCACAACCCCTCACATTAGATAAAGAAGCCGCATTCAATAGTTTTTCGGGATCTTATATTCACACCATTTTAGAATGGAGCGCGTTCACAATTGCCATTTTAACGGTTTTACTGGCTTTTTCTCGGTTTGTTATTAAAAATGATGTTGCAACGCCTGTCATCGTTATTGCCCTTTTTTGTGCAGGGTGTATGGATGCTTTTCATACCCTTGCTGCAGACAGATTAATTGATGCCGTTGCAGATAATACGAATTTAATTCCGTTTACATGGGCCATTTGCCGCATGTTTAATGCGATTATTTGTTTAGTAGGGGTTGGTTTTTTTCTTTTTCAGAAAAAGGAAACATTTCAACAAAAAGAAAAATGGCTTATCCCCGTATTGAGCCTGCTATTTGGGGTGGTTGCCTATTTCATTATTCATGTCTGTGCCACCTCTCAAACCCTTCCCCAAACCCAGTTTCCTAACGCCTTTATTACACGTCCTTGGGATGTGATTCCTCTGTTTATTTTTATGCTATCCCCATTGGTTTATATCCCGTTTTATAAGAAATATCCGTCTGCTTTTTCTTATGCCCTTGTTCTGAGTATTCTGCCAAATGTAACCACGCAGCTGCATATGATATTGGGTTCAAGTCAGTTATTTGATAACCATTTTAATATCGCGCATTTTTTGAAAATTATTGCCTACTTGGTCCCCTTTGTTGGGTTGGTGTTTGATTATATAGATACCCATAAAAATGAGATAGATAAGAATGAACAACTGCAAAAAATGACAAAAGAGCTTACAAGAAGTAATAAAGAGTTGTCAGAATTTGCATTTGTTGCCTCCCATGACTTGAAAGAGCCCCTTCGGATGATTTATAGTTTTTCGAATCTGATAGAAGCAGAACTGGGGGTGCATTTTGATGAGAAAAATAAAGAATATTTTGGGTACATGAAAAGTGGGGTGCTTCGAATGCAAGCTATTGTTGATGGGTTGTTAAAACTCTCTCAAGTAGAGTCTCATCGTGAAGCTAAGAAACAGATTGATAGCAATAGTCTTGTAGAAGAAACCCTAAAAAGTTTAGAAATACCCATCAAAGAGTCAAAGGCAAAAATCACCGTAGACTCACTTCCCACCATTCTTGCAGATAACGAGTTGATGTCACAGGTATTCCAGAATCTGATTGCAAATGGTATTAAATTTCAAAAAGAGAATGAACCTCGCATCCATATTTCTTGTGAGAAAAAGGATAATGAGGCCAAGTTTTCAGTAACAGATAATGGTATTGGAATGGATATAAAGTATTTAGATAAAATATTTGTGGTGTTCCAGAGGCTAAACGGTAAACAAGAATTTCAGGGAACGGGCTTGGGCCTTTCTATATGTAAAAAAATTGTTGAGAAAAATGATGGTAAAATATGGGTAGAATCTGAGTTAGGAAAAGGGTCTACATTTTATTTTACGGTTCCTATCCCGTCTTAAGTGAATGAATATTAATTCTGGAGATATATAGAAATGACCGATACTACAAATAAAATAGAAATTCTTTTGGTAGAAGATAATCCTGGTGACGTGGTTCTAACAATGACTGCGCTAAAAGATATCAAGATATTAAATAATATCAGTGTTGCAATAGATGGCGAAGAAGCATTGGCAATGCTGAATCATGAAAGTGGATATGAGGATATACCGGTACCTGATTTTATTTTACTGGATCTCAATCTACCCAAAGTAAGTGGTCAAGAAGTGCTTGAAAATATTAAAAATGATGATTCCTTAAAACGTATTCCTGTGTGTGTGTTAACCACATCTAGTAGCGAAAATGACATTTACAAAGCCTATGGTGCTCATGCCAACTGTTATATTACAAAACCTGTGGATTTTCACCAGTTTAAGGAAGTTGTGACACAGTTGGAGAATTTTTGGTTTAGTTTGGTTAAGCTGCCAAATTGAGTGCGTACCTATTTGAAATAGAATTAGAGAAGACCCAGTAAGTTAAAAATAACGGCATGTTTTTTCTTGATGAGCACCATAAGAGATGAAATAAAGGCCAAAATAAAGGCCAATACAACATACGCCTTCAAACCTGTTGGCATACTGGCAATGAGGGCCAATAATCCCAATATAAAGCTCCCGAGATACATGAGCAAT
>JABSQL010000358.1 GCA_013215865.1 Candidatus Margulisiibacteriota bacterium | reverse complement strand
GTTTCCTGCCAATACCAAGAACGGGAAATATACAGGCAAAATCGTGGACAATGTAGACAATCATTACCTCCTCAAAATTAGCTCTAAAACCATTATCGCTATCAAACAAGATTCCATTCCAAATGATTTAGACGTTAAGAAAAATGTGTCCATTGATTTTAGAGATAACGTGTCCATCGTTTCGTACGTAGAGCCTAAAAAAGATACAAAGCAGTCTAAGAGTATCAAACGATAAAAGGGAGAATAAAGGATGGTAAATAACCGAATGAATTTATGGCGCATTTCCTTGGGTATAGTGATTGTCTTAACCATCATCACTTTGCCCGTATTTAGTAGCGAGCCTCAGAGAACATCAGGTAACCAAATACCCCTTTCTTCCAATGAAAAGAAAGGGGTTCATATTTCTCAACAATGGATACAAAACAGCACCTCCTCCCCCACTATCGGTGAGAATGGAAAGGTCATTTACCTTTTCGGTGCAAGTCTCCCCTCAATCGTTTGCTCTCCCCTCAAACTCAGTGATATCGAACTCCAAAAGGGAGAAAAGATACGTGACATTCATATCGGAGACAAACATCGTTGGAAAGTAACCCCCACCCTCACGGGTTCTGGATCATTCGAAACACCTCATGTCATCATAAAACCCACTGACACAGGTCTCAACACCACCATGATCATTGCCACCAACAGGCGCTCATACTACATCAAACTCATCTCACAAAAGACATCATACATGCCCAAAATCGGGTTCGAATACCCTGAAGAAACAGAACAGAAAATGGAACAGTTCATATCTAGACAAAAAGCCAAAAAAGAAGCCAATACGCTCACCCAAACAGGCCAAAACATCCAAAACCTATTCTTCAACTACACCATCTCAGGCAAAGCAGAATGGAAACCAATTCGTGTCTACCATGACGGAATCAAAACATATATCCAAATGCCCAAAGCCATGAAACAAACCGAAGCCCCCAGCCTCCTCATAATAGGGCCCGACCTCAAAGAACAAATCGTCAACTACCGTATCAAAAATGATCGCTACATCGTCGACTACATCTTCAAAAAAGCCATCCTCATCGCAGGCGTAGGCAACCACCAACAACGCATCACCATAACAAGGACCCCCTCATGAAAAAAAGCTCCGCTTTACCTTTTGTTAAGAGTTTTGGCTTTGTTTTACTTTTTGCTTTTCTGTTAAGTGGGTGTGTTGTGGATAGGATGGGGGGCTTTAATGCTTTTGAGGGTAGGGAGTTTAGTGAGGAGCAGTCCGACGTTATTGCTCTGGATATTTTGAAGATTGTGAAGCTAGAATATGCGCCTGGGAAAATGGTTATGTCTTTGGTTGATAGTGATACACTCTTAAACCAGATGGTAGAAACTAAGCTTCGGCTTGCTGGGTATGCTGTTTATTTGGGGGAGAATGAAATAGACAATTCCTACACAACCATTGATTATGCTGTTGAAGAGCTATCTGAAAACATCATTATCCTCAGAGTATCTTTTGATAAAAACAAAGAAGTGGGGCTGGTTTATGAACTTAAAAAAGAGACACTTATTCCAAAGAAAGGATACACAAGAATATCTGAGGATAGTCTTGATGACTGATTCAATGAATAAAGAAAACCAAGATGATGATTTTAATGTTTCACCGGATAAGTTGGCCAAATCGGTGGGAAGTAATATTCGAAAGATTAATCGGCTGCCTCTTGTTATCATTTTCTTTATTATTGTTAGTATTGCGTTTATGTTCCTGTATATTGTTAATAGCCGTACTGGTAATAATACCCATCAAAATGAAGATATTGATACTGCCTTGAGTTCAGATCAATCTGTTCAAGCTATCTTTGATGGCCAGTTTAATGGGTATAACAAACAAGGTCCATTACAAGAACCAACAAAAACAGCACCTTCCAGGAATAACCCGTCTCGATTCATGGTTAATGATTACCAAGAGATGGATAATAGAAGAAATGGCTCTTTCAACAATGTTCCAAAAGAAAAAGATAAACGGCAGGAATCATTTGAGTTTGCATTGTCTGATTCTACTAAGGTTAATATCGATACAGATGGAGTTAGAAACACCAACTATAACCAACCCTCTAATTTCTCCAGTAGATTTCCTACACCCGAAAACCCCTATTCGAACCCCAACTTCCTAAAGGACATTCACTCTGCTTTTTCAAATAACGATCCCAATAAACAGGGTAGAAAAGAAGATTTCATAAAGTCAGGGCAAACTGATAAAGTCATCTTTCATAGGGAAGCATCTAAAGAAAACTTCTTTGAAGTGAAGGCGGGGACAGTACTTCCGGCTATTATGGTTACGGGTATTAATTCTGCCTTACCAGGACAGATTATTGCTCAGATATCTCAGAATGTTTATGACACTGTTTCAGGGAAGTATTTACTCATTCCTCAGGGGTCAAAAGTATTGGGGACCTATGATAGTCAGATTGCTTACGGTCAAAACCGCGTGCTTGTGGCTTGGAATCGGGTCATCTTTCCGGATGGATCTTCAATCGATCTAGGTAACATGCCTGGGTCAGATCAGGCTGGATACGCTGGGTTTAAGGATAAGGTAAACAAACATACAGGTAAAATCTTTGGGAATGCTTTTCTTCTTAGCCTTATTAGTGCGGGTATGAATTTATCTC
>JABSQL010000357.1 GCA_013215865.1 Candidatus Margulisiibacteriota bacterium | reverse complement strand
TTATTAATTCTGGATTCGTTAGAATTGGAAAATGCTTTTTTATTTCTGTGATATCTGCCATGTTGCCAAATTAGTAAATATTCGTAAGTCGAATATTAGAATATCGTTGGCCCAATGCGTGAGAAAATATTTGTCAAGTTTATTTTGTGGCCAAAACAATGTTGTAATTCCATAAGCCTTTTATCAAAGATTTGTATTGAACCCTTTAAGACGAAAATAGATTTAGGTGATAACGCTCCGTTTAGAAGTGGTAGGTTTTTATTGTTTGATCTTATTCAACAATATTCCCTTTATCATATTTATAGTTTCCCATTAAGGATCCATCCTCTTTATAAAATACCCAATCACCTTGTCTTAAATCATTTTCATACTGTCCCTCAGCGTTTTTATTCCCATTTTCATACCAAGACTCATAGGCACTTTCTTTTTTACCTTCAACGAAGTTTACCTTCTTATCGATGTTTCCATTAATGTACCAGGAAACCCAGGCTCCTTCGGGTACTTTATTTTTCTCTAACCCGGAACTAAATTTTTCTCCAGTTACAAAGTGGTATGTTCTAAAGCCATCCTTCTTTGGTCTGAACTTGGCAGTATTTTGTGTCTCCGTGCTTAATGATCTTATATGAACGGCTTGGCTTGGTTCTATCAATAATGTGTCATGTATATAAATATCCGCATCCTTTAAATTTACTCGGGCTTGGGCATGAGAAACATTATTTAAACAGATTATGAAAACAAGTTGTAAAAGGAGGGAGAGGGGGTTAATTCGTTTCATTTATTATTGTTTACAATTGGTAAGGTAACGTTAAAATGAATTGCGCTTCAATGCATTTTTTTTGTGTTGTTTGCAGTATTTAATTTGAAAATATTGATCCCTTTTCCCTCTAAAATTATTTTACCCGTTGTATTTCCAATATCTAGTAATTCTTGATCGGTAGAGGTTAGGATAAGATATTCAGCACCCTGATATTTATAATGATTTATTTTGCTGGTGGATATATCTTTTTGTTTTTCGATATTCCACCCCATCTTGTCAATAGAAAAAAGTCCACCATTCTGACATAAATCTGGAGCCACAATAAATTTAGAATTGTCTGAAATATTTAATTCCATTATTTCGTCCTGGTTATCTTCAATTAGAAAGCTCATCCTTGAATAATCATCGCTTACTACCGAAAACCTTTTAGATAACTTGTCTCTGGAAAAGTTTATCCCAACAACTACGATTATGGCAAAAATAAGTTTGACCACGATATGAAGCACCTTGTTTGTCGAGATGTTTTGTAATGTTTTAATTCCATTAATTAACGTAACAACTATAAAAGGAAGAACCGTAAGGAAATAGTAGTCGTGCTGTTTAAATTGAGAGTAAAAAAGAATGAAATAAGAAACGCACCCCATAAATAGAATTAGATTAATAAAAGCCAGTCTGGAGGAGGATTTGTAAAACGCGACAATTTGAACAATGATTATGGCAAGCAAAAAATGAAATGAGGAATGCGCAAAATACTTTGAGTACCAATGAACGGTGATGTGATCCCAAACGATATAAATATTTTCTTTTGATAAATTCCAAATGGGTAGAGCTTTAGTATTAAAGGAATTCGACTCATTAAGGATGTTATAATTGATCACATATAGATTCCAAATTACAACGAGAGCCACCCCCGAAATACTAAATAATAAGATGGGTCTGATTT
>JABSQL010000356.1 GCA_013215865.1 Candidatus Margulisiibacteriota bacterium | reverse complement strand
CGCATTGCTTGCACTTATATCGTTGCCTCCCCATCGCTTTTCCGTTCTTGTAATAGCTTGTTTCTTGGCATTTTGGACAGTTCATATAACAGCTCCTTTTTGCTTCTATTATAATACACTATACTATTTTAGCAATCCCGAACGTTTAAAACGTTATACTGGTATTAAGGTGACCCCTAAAATGTTTAGAACATCCATTGCAACTATTCTGTCCGAGGATGGCGTAGATCTTGCTACAGTGGCGGCTTTGTTAAGACATTCCAATATTCAGACCACGCATAAAAGCTATGTAAAGCAGCAAGTTAAAGCTGTGAAAAAAGCCATTGAGGGAAAGCTGTGATAAAGAGGAGGCTAGGGTTTCCTGAATGAAAGCATTTCTAAATATGAACCATAAATTGTATACAGATTGTATACAGAATTTTAAAAACATGATGATTTCTACGATAATCTTGAATAATTATAGTGGCAAAATATTTAGGAATTTGAGGGTAAAAAGTGGAATATTATGCATTTTGGAGTGAATTGAGAAATCTTACTGTCGAGCCTTCCAAGCTGGATGTCGCGAGTTCGACCCTCGTCTCCCGCTCCATTTAATTAAGCAATCCCCGATATCTTACTACCTGAATATAATGACTTAACTGACCACACAAACCCATCATACCAAAAATGAAGTGTTGCAACAGTGGTGAGTACTGCAATCGTTAATTTACCGCCATCAATGGGTGCAATATGAGTTGCCATAATTGTATCAAATCCAATTCCAGCACTGATGATAATAAGAAGTGCACCTATTTGTGGGAATGGAATATTTCTTAACCGAAACTTTTGAATAATTGTATCCTTCTCATACCAATAAATAATCGCAAAATATTGGGTTGCATGAAAAAAGTTCATGATCACAAAACCCATGCCAAACCCATTAAATCCCCATGCAAAAATAGAACAAATAAGGGTAGATACCATTAGAACTATCTTTTGAATGGATACAGAATATCCCTTCTTATAGAGTCGATAATATGCCATAACATACATCAGCATAAATACGATGCTAAAACCTGAGACAATCAATGAAATCAATCGGGTTTTCGTAGATATATAAAATGGGATACTGGTTAAAAGAGCTGACCCCACAGAAGAAAACTGATGTAACTCTCCCACATGATCCATAAATAATGCGCCTGAAAGCAAAGGGCCCATATATATCACTAAGTTCATACCATAATCCCAATTTCTGCTGGATTTCCCCATATTTCCAGCAAGAGCATCATAAATTCGTGCAAATCCAAAGGTTTGGAGGGAAGAATGATATACATCCCACCATATATTGATAATAATAAGACTCACTAAAAACCATTGAGACATGTAACAACCCGCTAATAATATTAAGGGGATACCTATGAACCGAAAGGGATATTGTGAAAAGATAGAAGTGTTTAAATGACTTCTAAAAAAAACTATAAACAAATGTGCTTGGGTAAACATCACCAGTACCAATAAGGTAATCAAGGGTCCACTGGATTCCGCAAAGGATACCTCGTGATTGGGTAACCATCGAAGCCATACCAAAAAAGCGATCACCATTCCTATTAAGGGTGACCCAATAAAAAATATACAATCATAAAGTGGACTTGCAATATATCTAGATGAACGCTTCATATTTCAAATAAGTCAGAAGACTTTTCTTTTCAATGATATTATTTTTGAATTCAAACTGTTTCTCTCCCATCTGGCAATAGATTGTCGACTCAAATTATACAGTGAAACCATATCAATAACCACATTAAATCGCCAAAAAAAGGTTATTTCAAAACATTATTTATGTGAGATCATTGAAGCTAGAGTTAAAGAGCTTATCCAGCCTTCCAAGCTGCTTATTGATTTAATTCCTGGTATACTATTTTTAATGGGGATAATCTTGACTTATGATCTGGAGGAATTAAATGTTTAAACAGCTCTCAGCCTATTTACTTGTTTTTTTAATGTTTGTAATGACCGGGTGTTCAAACAGTTCGGATTCAGCCCTTTCCGGCCAAAAAGATACCGACGGTATTTTGAAGCTTCGACTTTCGGGTGAACCAACTTATCTCAATCCGATCCTGTACACGGATGCTTACTCCGGCACAGTTGTCGATTTTGTATTTAATGGTTTGTTTAAAGTGG
>JABSQL010000355.1 GCA_013215865.1 Candidatus Margulisiibacteriota bacterium | reverse complement strand
TTTAAAGAATTTGTATCCCATGTCTAAATATTCCATAGCCTCTGAAGAGTTGAATAAAGGATCCTTTTTCCTTTGAATTTTCCAATTTATGTTGTCTTGGATTATTTTTAATCGACCTTTCATTCTATTAGATTTGACCATGCTGATTCCTCCTGATTGATGATTGTTGTTACATTATGGAATAAATTTTGTATGCATATCTAGTTGTCATAAATAATTGGGTTTTTCTTTAGGAGTGGAAAGCGAGGGAAAAGTTTGATATAAATACATGCTGTAGGGATATAAAATGGTGGTTGAGGAAAAATTAGCACTTTCAACGAAGTATTTAAGCTTCATTTGGAAAATATGGGTATGAAGAAAATATTATTAGCAAAACAGCTAAAGGTATCTAGGCAATATATTTATTATTTGACAAAGATATAGATACCCGTCTGTTGAACAGCTAATGTTGCTCATAGAATACTTCGAATTAAATCCACAAGAAACCACAGAATTTAAAAAAGCATATATATACAGTAGATATCCGGCAGTAAAAGAGATCATTATTTCATTGATAGAAGAAGGTGATAATTGATGTATTGTGATGTGGTAATAACATTTAGGTGTTGCACCAGTGTTGCACCGATTTTTTTACGACACAAAAAACCAATTTCCATTTCAGCACAAAAGACGATTCCCAATTTTCCAATATTTTCATCACTAATCATCACCATTGAACAATATCGAGCCTAGAATAGGGGTGATGATTTACCCTCAAGCCAAGCACAAAATAATGGGTGATTTTCTGGGTATACTTGACACCTTAAGCTTGAATTACTTTATTTGGGTTTAATTCGCGCGCTGCTTCTTTCATTTTGTACAGCAAAGAGTGGCCCTCATGGCTTCTTAAATTACAAGTCACCCTTCAAGGTACTGCATATATCTAATTCTGGAGGGTTTTGTGTCTAATATTCGGTTCTGGACAAGGCATTACACTTACTTTCTCTTTCTATTTAAGTTAGTGAGTCCTCGGAAGTCTTCGGTGAGTCTTCGATGAGTCCTCAGAAGTCTTCGATGAGTCCTCGGAAGTCCTCGATGAGTCCTCGGTGAGTCTTCGGTAGCTTTCTCTGAATGGTAAAAGTAGTAGTGAGAAATTATTAAAAAGGAGAGTATCATCAATCTATTTTACAACCATGATATTTGCTAGTGTTGCCAAAGTGTGTCCAAAATATTTTTTAACTAATTTTGGAAAGAAGCGAAAAACACTTGATTTTGAGGCTAAAAATGGCGGAAAGGGTGGGATTCGAACCCACGAGACAGTTGCCCGCCTACACGCTTTCCAAGCGCAAACAATCGGAATGATAAACAATGAAAATCAAAGATATTCGTGATTTGAGCATGAAATAGTGGCGTAGCAGAAAGAATATAAAAGATAATCAAAGATGCTTTTCAGAAATTCGGACAACTTTCGGACAACTTTTTTGATTTCTTTTTGTCAATAATTCTTGAATCAAGGAGGATCTGTGTAATTGAAATTATATGGGAAAAATCAACCAGTAATCATTTGAGCTAATATCAGTTAAAATAGATGCTGATATGAAAAAGGTAACACAAAAAGAACTGGAACTTATTCTACAAGAAGGGGAAGGCTACTTAATTGAGTTTAAGGAGAAACTATCCAGTATAGATCAGGAAATCGTTGCATTTGCCAATGGGTCTGGTGGGAGAGTATTAATTGGGGTTCAAGATGATAGGACCGTTAAGGGGATTTCTTTAAGTAATAAACTTAAATCACAAATTCAAGATATTGTGAATAACTGTGAGCCTCAAATTCGTATTGATCTTCAGGAATTAGATTCAATTTTGGTCATTCACGTATGGCCAGGAAGCGAAAAGCCCTACCATTGTTCATCTGGCTTTTATCTGAGAGTAGGTCCAAACAGTCAAAAAATGAAGCGTCAGCAAATTATTGAGATGTTTCAAACCGAAGGAAAAATTCGGTTTGATGAGTTGGTTAATTCTAAGTTTCAGTATCCAGAACACTTCTCTTCTATTAAGTTGGATCAATTTCTGCAAACAGCAGGTATCAGCTCATCAATCTCGGAACCAGATATATTATGTAATCTTGGTATTGCAGAAAAACAGGGTGGAAAGGTGATTGTTAATAACGCCGGGATATTGCTTTTTGCTAAAGACCTAGAAAAGCAATATTATCATGCAACTGTTACATGCGCTTTGTTTAAGGGGAAAGATAAGGTCAATGTAATTGACCGAAAAGATTTCAATGCTGATCTGGTAAGCAATGTTGACGATGCCATGATGTTTTTAAAACGACATATTTCAGTTCGATATGAATTTGATGGATCACCTAGGAGAATAGAAATACCACAATTACCTTTTGAAGCTCTAAGAGAAGCAGTGATTAATGCCGTTGTACACCGGAATTATTTTGAAAAGGGAGCGAATGTGATGGTGGAGATTTTTGAGGATCGGGTTGATATTACAAGTCCAGGTGGGCTTATGAGTGGATTGAAAGAATCTGATTTTGGGAAGAAAAGTGTATTGCGAAATCCCTTGGTGGCTTCACTATTTCATCGATTGGGATATATTGAAAAGATGGGAACGGGAATATATCGAATGCAGAACTTAATGAAAGAAGCGGGGTGTCCACCCATTCAATTTGAGTTTACATCGTTTTTCACAGTGACATTTCCTATAGGAAAAGTTGAAAAAAGTTCGGGGAAAAGTTCGGGGAAAAGTTCGGGGAAAATCATGGAACTGATCATTGAAAATCCCAGGGTGACGATTCCAGAGTTAGCAGAAAGTTTATCTATAACAGAAAGAGCTATCGAGAAACAAATAAGAAAACTTCGTGAAGAAAACAAGCTTCAAAGAGTGGGGCCGGCAAAAGGTGGCCATTGGAAAATATTACTTTAATTCGTGACAAATACATAATAAGAAATCTCAAATTTGGTCTTGTCTAGACATAGAAAAAGAAAGATTACTGCTCACCATGTCAAATACATCAAATCACAGCTAAAACAGGTGTAATAAGGAGTGACAGGTGTAATAAGGAGTGACAGGATAGTGTTGCGCTATACCGTCATGCCAGCATTTTGGTCGCTTAACAGGGACTTATTCGCACCCTTTGGGGCTCAACGTGGATGCAATATATTGGCCTAATAGAAAGAAATACCTTAAATTTTTATGATGAGAGCTTACGACTTTAGAGCTTATACTGCTCTAGAAATGGCTCTTTACCATCCCTTAGGTAACTTACCTTCTCCCCCTTTGACCCACACTTTCTTCTGAGGAGGCCCTTTCATATCGGTTATTTTAATTAAAATACTTTTATTTGCATAAATAATATGCTAAATTCTATGTATCAATATTTACTAAAATACATTATTTATCCTATTTTGTATTTTCAAGGAGTATACAAAATGCCAATTCAATCAGTAGGTCAATGTACAATACCAACCACAAAGCTATCCAAGAAACCACCCATAAAAACACACAAAAAGCGAGCGCCCGAACTAAAGCATGAACCTGTAGTCAAAACTGAGAACGATAAGAAAGTTTCTTCATATTCTCCTAATGAATTAAATACAGAAAAGAAAAATAATTATATTAAATCGTTGGAGAGTAAGCAAGTTGACAAGACTTTTTCAGAGTCTACTCATGCTAGAAAATATTTATTGGCCACCAATTATAAGAGAGATGGATTACATGTTGTTAAAGCTATTATTGAGGCTCACAAACAAGGTGATTATGATGCTATTTTTGAACTCACTAAAATAGAGGAAGAATATGGTCTTAATTCTATTAGTTGTAAAAACATAATAGCCCTCTTTCCATGTTATGAAAATGGTGTATTTTTTCTAAAACAAATAATTGAAAAGTTATCCAATAACAATAACCCATCACTTCTCACACTGCTTCAAAATTTTCTTGAAAACCCAGAACCGCTCACACGAAGGTCACTACTTTTTGCAACACGTAGGATTCTTATAAAGAATAAACAATATGACATAGCTGCAAAGCTAATTTTACGTTTCGGTTCTGATAACAATAAAAAATACTTTATAAAACAACTTCAAAGTTTAGGGCATTCTGAAAAAGCAACAAGCTTTGAAAAAGAAATGAATAATTAGCCCCGTCAAATAAATCGTGCTTTAGTATGTTGAATCGCATGCAAAAATGACCCATGTAATGGGCAAAGTTGCGTTGAAAAATGACCCACCTAGAAAGGGGTAAAACAACTAGTTATGACCCATAACTAAATCACAATAGATACGAGTACGGCACCGAAATGGTGAGAGTATTCGAAAAATCAGTAGAGAAACGCATATATCCCGAAACACAATACGGAAATATTTACGTAGTGAGACTCTAAAAGACCCGAGATATACACGAATAAAGGCAAATCAACCCCAATTAGGGCCATATATTGATGAATTAGATGATCTGTTAGAAGAAGATGATAAGGCACCTAAATCTAGAAGCATACGAGCGTTGTGTGACATTTTGGAAGATCAAGGATATCAAGGGAGTTATTCATCTGTTTGTAGATACGTTAAGCGAGTTCGAGAGGAGAGTTCATCTAACAGTTGTAAAGGGGCTTTTATACCCCTTCACTTTGAATCTGGGGAAGCATATCAATTTGACTGGAGTACTCAAGTTATTCAGGTGGGATGTGAAATGGTAAAAGTCAAAGTAGCCCATTTTGTACTTTGCTACAGCCGAATGAAATTTAGCTATGCATTGCGAGACACAGGAAATGGTAATTGACGCACATGTGAGAGCGTTTGAGTATTTTGGAGGTATTCCCAGACGAGGGATTTATGACAATATGAAAACAGCCGTTCAAAAAATATTGAGAGGCAAGCAAATTGCCAGCCATCAACGGCGATTCACACGAGGAGAGACCTATTACAATTGGCAGCATTATCTTCCTATTCTGGCTCGAAAGCCAGGCGCATTGAGAAATGGTGCGCCGTTTAAACAAATGTCATTACCTGAAGAACTGGAAACCGTTCAGCAACACTTGCAATGCCGTCCATCCGGAGCAAAAGAATTTATACAGATTCTTTCATACATCTCCGAAACATCAATGGACGCTGTGCAAGACGCCTGTCGAGAAGCAATCCAATTCTAATTGTAATCGATACAATCAACTACTCGTGGAGGTTCAGTCATGAAACACTTAAAATTATGCGGTATGATTTCTGTTTATGATGAGGTGATTACCCGAAGCGTCAAACGAAAAGCCAGTATGGGGGTAGTACTTTATGAGCTGATGACTGCAGAGATTGAAAATCGAAAACTTAAATCTATTCAAAACAGGCTTCGTATTGCTAAATTTCCCGAGCACAAAGATTTACACGACTTTATTTTTACAGATACTCCCATTAACCAAGATCAAGTGATGCAGCTTTATACAGGAGAGTTTATCAAGAGTTCCCGTAACGTTATCTTTGTCGGAGGAACTGGTAGTGCAAAGGCTGTACGCGATGGCTTTAAGGCTCGTTTTTTTAATTTGGTTGATCTTGCCAATCAGCTTGAGAGGGAAAAGCTTGATAGTCAGGATCCTCATCCTGGATGAGTTAGGATATTTACCCTTCTCTAAAAATGGGGGCCAGCTTCTTTTTCATCTCTTGTCTAAAATTCATCTGAAAACGTCTGTTGTTATTACTACCAACTTAACCTTTTCTGAATGGCCTCAAGTTTTTGGAAGCAGCAGAAAGATATATGTATATAGAATTCAAGTTACGGCTGAAGTTCCGAATGGTCCGATGGAGTTATATGTTACGGTAATTATTTATCTGCTTACTTGTAACGCTTCCCAGCCTATAATGGCTGATTTTCGAGTATCTCCCCAAATATAGCCACCAATCTTCCCATTTTTTTGTATCACCCTATGACAAGGAATAAGAAACGCTACAGGGTTGCTCCCAATCGCTGTACCAACAGCTCTTGATGCTTTAGGTCGATCAATGCTCTTGGCAATTAAACCGTATGTGGCCAAGCTGCCAAAAGGTAGTTTTAGTAGGGTTTCCCATACTTTTAATTGGGATTGCTAAAATAATATAGTGTATTATAATAGAAGCAAAAAGGAGCTGTTATATGAACTGTCCAAAATGCCAAGAAACAAGCTATTACAAGAACGGAAAAGCGATGGGGAGGCAACGATATAAGTGCAAGCAATGCG
>JABSQL010000354.1 GCA_013215865.1 Candidatus Margulisiibacteriota bacterium | reverse complement strand
GCATTCACCCGAATTTGATGTGGACCTAATTCTGATGCAAGGTAACGCATGGAGGCTTCTAAGGCGGCTTTTGCGACTCCCATAATGTTGTAATTTGGAACAGAACGTTCACTGCCTATATAAGATAAGGTGATAATTGAGCCCCCATTTTGCATGAGAGGTTTTGAATACTTTGCGATAGGGATAAGGGAGTAGGCACTGACATTCAATGCTAAATTCCATCCATCCAAAGATATATTTGAAAAGTCACCCATAAGGTCTTCTCGATTGGCAAACGCTACTGCGTGAATAATGAAATCAAGGTTTCCATATGTTTTTTTAAACGTGTTAAAAACGGCTTCAATTTCAGATTCTTGAGTCACGTCACATGGCATAATGATTTTGGAATCCATTTCCTCAGCAATAGGTCTTACTCTAGATTCCATAACTTCACCAGCATATGTAAAGGCCAATTCAGCCCCTTCAGCACAAACTGCTTTTGCGATTGAATATGCGATACCCCGCTTATTACTGACACCAAAAATAATGCCTTTTTTTCCTGACATTAATCCCATTAGTATTCTCCTCCATTGTTAGTTTATTTCTACAATGACCATTGTTCGATCATCGTGAACAGGTACAGATTTTGAAAATATATCCACCTCAGTAAATATAGCGTTAATAAAGTTGTCAATGGTTTGGTAACCATTTCTGTTCAATATTTCAAAAAAAGATGCCTTTCCCAGTGCCTCTCCCTGAGAGTTTTTAGCTTCTGTCATGCCATCTGTATAAAAAATTAACCTATCTCCTGTTTGTAACTGAACATCAGACTCTGAGTATTGTTCATCAGCATACATCCCTAAAAATACATCGTCTGTTTCTAATTCGGTAAGCGTGTTATTTCGGTATAAAATCGCAGGGGGGTGTCCCGCTCTTGTGAACACGAATTTTTTAGAAGCTACTTGTATGATGCCATAGAAGACGGTGACATAGGCTATTTCAGAGTTTTCAATATATTTGAGTAGGTCATTATTCGCCTGGTATAAAACCTTAGCGGGAGATTGATAGGACTTTCCAATTTCATCAAGTAATCCTGCTGACAGTGCCATTACAAGGGCAGATGATACCCCATGTCCTGCAACATCTCCAATGGTTATTCCTAGGTAAGTTTCCCGACTATCTACAAATTTCAATATTCCGGATGCATCTTCTGTTTCTTGTGTGAATTGTTGCTGTGTTTGATCAATAAATGTGTAAAAATCTCCCCCTACGCTACTCGCAGGCTGACATCTTTTTGCGATTTGAATACCCGGAATGTGTGGGTTTTCAAGTGATAACAAACCTTCTTGCACTTTTTTAGCCATATCTAATTCTTGGAGAATATGTTCTGTATCAATGTTCTTGGAAAGGGGTTTTGAATCTGCTTGTGAAAATGAAAATCGGCTCCTGTGTAAATAAATAAGACCAAGGTCTGAAAATATCAAAAGAAAAACAGAAATACTGGCAGCTAGCCATTCAGATAGCGGGTTTCTCAGAAGTATAAATCCCTCTAGCACAAATAGCTTAGAAATAATTGACCACAGAATTAATTGCAACATTCTATATAATCATTTAAACATATCATTTGTTGAGTTTTGAAGTTTTTTCTTCTAGAATGATGACTTTGAGTTAGGCGGCATAGCCAAGTGGTAAGGCAGAGGTCTGCAAAACCTTTATCCCCAGTTCGACTCTGGGTGCCGCCTCCAAATTCTATTTTCTATTGATATACACGATCAAAAACATCATCTACGTGTTGGAAATAAGAAGATAATTCAAACATGGAGATAATTTTCTCATTTGTTATGGCTGTAGTGATGCGTGTGTCCGCTAAAACTTTATCTTTAAAACTGATCTGTTCATCAAAAGCAGAGAGTGCATTTTTCTGAACAATTCGGTACGCCTCTTCACGAGACATGCCTGTCTCAATGAGTGCTAACAATACCCGTTGAGAAACAAATATATAGTAAGATCTATTGATATTTTCCAACATTTGTTTTTCATTAATAACCATGTTTTCGATAACATGACTCATGATAGAAAAAGCATAATCCAGTAAAATGGTGGCATCTGGGAAGATAATGCGCTCTGAGGAAGAGTGTGAAATGTCTCTTTCATGCCATAAATTCTGATTTTCAAGAGCGGTTAATGCATAACCTCTCATGACACGACTTATGCCGGTTACACGCTCGCATAAGATCGGATTTTTCTTGTGAGGCATTGCTGAGGAGCCCTTTTGTTTTGTGGAAAAAGGCTCTTGAACTTCATTACATTCTGTTTTTTGGAGGCCTCGAATTTCTGTGGCTATTTTTTCAAGGGTGCCGCCAATGATGGCCAACGTTGTCATAAATTCAGCATGGCGATCTCTTTGTAATATTTGAGTAGAAGCCGGTGCTGGTTTTAAGGATAACGATTCACAAACCAATTGTTCAAGTTGGGGGGGGAAATGAGCAAAATTTCCCACTGCTCCGGAAACCAGTCCGATGCGAATGTTTTCTAAGGCCTGTTCTAACCTTTTGTAATTGCGTTTCATTTCGTCGTACCATACGGTCAATTTAAATCCAAATGTGGTTGGTTCTGCATGTACCCCGTGAGTTCTTCCCATACAAGGGACCATTTTATAAGCATGAGCCTTATCTTTCAGTACATGCATCATGTGCTTAATATCATCCAAAAGTATTTGACCCGCATCTTGGAAAAGGAGACTGTTTGCAGTATCTACTACATCAGAAGATGTAAGGCCCATATGAATTAAACGAGACTTTGGACCTACTTTTTCAGCGACACTGGTTAAAAAAGCGATGACATCATGATGAATTTCAGATTCAATTTCAGATATTCGATCGATATCAAAGTCTGCCTTACTTTTAATCTCTTTCGCGTCTTCGGGCGAGATATTCCCCAGTTCAACATGTGCATCAACAGCTGCTAATTCAATATCCAGCCATTTTTGAAATTTGTTTTGAGACTCCCAAACGGCCTTCATTTTTGCTCTAGAATATCTTGTAATCATTCGCATATTTTAGCATTTATAAACTTGTAATCCAAGAAACAGAAAATATCGATGCAATTAATTTCCAAATTCTCCGACATATAGTTAAAGTGAACATTCAGATAATTTTGTAAGTCTTGGAAATAAATTGAAATTTTGATAAGATCAATCATCTTTTATCTGAGTTATAAATAAAAAGTGAAAAGGGAGCGAATTTTAGTATGAGCGAACAATCTAGAAGACAAATGAATAATGATAATGAGCTAGAAAGGTTACGTAGTAACGGAGAATCTCCAGGCTACGTTACGCCTGGTGATATTCTATCATTTTGTGAAAACCCTGGGGAAATTTTGGAAGATATTGAAGAGATACTCGAATTAGGGGTCGACATTATTGGAAGCAAAGAAGCACAGCGTGTTCCCGAAACCAAGGGAAGCGAAGTCGCTGATTCCAGTCGTACAATTGATTTGGACGATTCTGTTAAAATGTACCTACGAGAAATTGGTACAATTGATTTACTTACACCGAAAGAAGAAATTGCTTTAGCTAAGGAAGTTGCAAAGGGGAGTGATATTGCCAAGAAAAAACTGGTTAATGCGAACCTTCGTTTGGTTGTTTCAATTGCTAAAAAGTACACAGGACAGGGCTTGCTTTTTCTGGATCTTATACAAGAAGGAAATACAGGTCTTATTCGAGCAGCTGAAAAGTTTGACTACACCAAAGGATTTAAATTCTCAACATACGCTACATGGTGGATTAAACAGGGGATAACGCGTGCGATTGCAGATCAGTCAAGAACCATACGTGTACCTGTTCATATGGTTGAGACCATCTATAAAGTCAAAAAGATTTCCAGAATTCTTATGCAAGATTTGGGGCGAAAGCCAACGGAAGAAGAAGTATCAAAGGCATCTGAAATACCCATCGACAACATTATGGCTATTCGGAAATATTCACAAGTTCCATTGTCCTTAGAAATGCCGGTAGGGGATGAAGATTCTTCTCAATTGGGTGATTTTATTGAAGATAAAAACTTTGAAGCGCCTGAACAATTCACGGTTAGAAATATTGTAAGAGAAGAAATATTAAAGGCCATGACTAATTTAACAGAACGAGAACAAATGATTCTAAAATTGAGATTTGGCTTTGATGATGGTCGTCCCAGAACACTGGAGGAAGTGGGTCGCGTATATAATGTTACACGTGAACGAATACGGCAAATTGAAGAAAAAGCCATTCGAAAATTGCGACATCCTGCAAGAAAAGGGAAGCTAGAATCTTATCGACATTTGGTGTCGAATTAAAAATTAAGAAGGGCGTTCCGAATTTTGGACGTGTAATCTTTTTCAGAAGAAACATATAACAGAGCTCTAGAAATATTCACAAGTACGATGTCGTCCAAATTTTTACCATTCTCCACGACAGATTCATAAGATCCGCCTTGTTTTCCCACTCCTGGAACTAAAAAAAGAAGATCTGGCACAGCTTTTCGTAGAGATAGGAGTTCTTTTTGAGTCGCACCCACAACCAAACCAATCGTCTGGTATTCTTTGTTCCATTCAGCACATGATTCTGCCACAACTTGATATAGGGGCTTATGTGAAGTGATGGGCAGCATTTCAAAGTCTTTCGCACTTGGATTTGATGTAAGGGCCAGGACAAAACAGAATTTGTCTTTATATGCAAAAAATG
>JABSQL010000353.1 GCA_013215865.1 Candidatus Margulisiibacteriota bacterium | reverse complement strand
GTGTGAAAAAGACGGTATCCCGATTCTTAGGCGATGTAGTGGGGGAGGGACGGTTGTTCAAGGGCCCGGTTGTTTAAACTATGCTGTTATCCTCAGAACAGATGGGAATCGCTGTATCTCAACGATTCAATTAACCAATGAATATGTTCTAGGGAAAAACGGCCATGCACTGTCTTGCCTTGTTCCTGGTATTTCTATTCAAGGAATCAGTGATTTAGTCATTGACGGAAACCCGCCGTTGAAGGTATCCGGAAATGCCCAAAAGCGGATTAAAAATACAGTGTTGGTTCATGGTACATTTTTGCTGGACTTTAATTTATCAAAAGTGGCCAGTTGGCTCAAAATGCCCACAAAACAACCAGATTATCGCGGAAACAGAGACCACCTCTCATTCATCACCAATTTGGGGATTTCAGCTCAAAAAATAAAAGAGGTGATGATTAAAGAATGGATTCAAGAGAAAATTTAATAAAAAGATTTGCCCATGTCAATTTTATCGCGACCTGAGTCCTGACGCCATTGATTGGTATCTCTGAGGGAATAGACACAACCGCAATATTCTTGTTTGTAAAATTGGTTTTCCTTGGCAATTTGGTACATCCGATCTGAACCCCCTTTCTTTCGCCAATTGTAGGTCCAATAGGTCATGTCTCCGACAGATTCAGCAGCGTTTGTACCAGAAGAATTGATTTGATCCATGTCTTTCCATCGGGATATACCCAAACTACTGGTAAAGACTTTATATCCCTTTTCTTTGGCATAATTTGCAGCAGATAGAAACCGCATATCAAAACACATGGTGCATCGTTTGCCCCGTTCGGGTTCATACTCTAGGCCTTCTGCTAGTTGAAACCATCTTTTGGGATCATAATCGGCATCGATGAAGGGAATGTTCATGTCTTTACAGTACCGCATGTTTTCCTGCTTACGAATGTCATATTCTTTTTTGGGATGGATATTGGGGTTGTAGAAAAATACCTCAAAGTCGATATTTGAAGAAACAAAGGCTTCCATCAGCTCTCCCACACAGGGTGCACAACAGGAATGAAGTAATACCTGTTTTTCGTTGTCAGGTGGTATAAGCTTCTCTCTGTGTTTCATATTGTACATCTTACCCCATTGACTATAAATACTAAACTAGTATACTTTACGCAAGTTTAAGGAGAAATAAGATGCGGTTTACGAAGTCATGTGATTTTGCGTTACGCTTGTTAATAGCGCTATCAGCAGATAGTAGAACGAGTACCATGCCGGATTTATCTGAGAAACTGGGCATACCCTATCACCATTTAACCAAGCTGGTACAGTTATTGGGGAAAGCCAATCTGATTCAGACCAAGCAAGGAAAGAATGGTGGAATAAGGATGTTAAAAGCGCCGGAAGAGATCACGCTGAGGTATGTCACGGAACTCACAGATGGTCCCATTCAACTTTCTAAATGCTTGGTAGACCCCACAGTTTGTTGCTTAATATGCAGTTGTAAATTAAAGCATACTTTC
This sequence comes from Candidatus Margulisiibacteriota bacterium, assembly GCA_013215865.1. Lineage (GTDB taxonomy): Bacteria > Margulisbacteria > Marinamargulisbacteria > DT-59 > DT-59 > DT-59. Next base: position 1,652 of record JABSQL010000353.1, on the reverse strand, counting down.
AGAGACCTTCAGGATAGAATGAATGCCTTGTTAGACAATGTTAAATTATCGGAGTTTGTGTAATGGAAAATTTTAAAGCATATACAGAAAAAGAATATAAGTTTGGATTCAAAACAGATATCGAAATGGATATTGCGCCCAAAGGACTGAATGAGGATATCATTCGTCTTATTTCCAAAAAGAAAAATGAACCGGATTGGTTGTTGGCTTTTCGTCTCAAGGCCTATAAGCATTGGCTCAAAATGACAGAACCGCATTGGTCCGAGGCCCCTTATGATCCCATAGATTATCAGCAATATCATTATTGGGCAGCACCAAAGCAAGCAGAGAAAAAGAAGAGTTTGGATGAAGTAGATCCGGAGCTATTAAAAACATTTGAGAAGCTTGGGATTCCATTAACAGAGCAAAAGCGCCTTACCAATGTGGCGGTAGATGCCATATTTGACAGTGTGTCGGTTGCAACCACATTTAAAGAGAAATTGTTGAAAGCGGGTGTTGTATTTTGTCCGATGTCTGAAGCGGTTGAGAAATACCCTGATATTGTCAAGAAATACTTGGGTTCGGTGGTTCCGTTTACGGACAATTTTTATGCGGCCCTTAACTCAGCAGTTTTTACAGATGGCTCTTTTGTGTATCTTCCAAAAGACACGGTTTCGCCGATGGAGCTTTCGACCTATTTTCGTATTAATACTGAGCAAACGGGTCAGTTTGAGAGAACACTTATTGTGTGTGAGGAAAACAGTTATGTGAGTTATTTAGAAGGGTGTACGGCCCCCATGTTTGATAAAAACCAACTTCATGCAGCGGTGGTGGAATTGGTAACACTGGATCGCGCCGAGATTAAATATTCAACTGTTCAAAATTGGTATGCAGGCGATAAAAACGGAAAAGGTGGGATTTATAATTTTGTGACAAAAAGAGGTAAATGTCAGGGTGTAAAATCGAAGATATCTTGGACACAAATTGAAACAGGGTCTGCCATAACCTGGAAATATCCCAGTTGTATATTGATCGGGGATGATTCAGTTGGCGAATTTTATTCTGTAGCAGTGACCAATCACCTTCAGCAAGCCGATACTGGTTCCAAGATGATTCATATTGGTAAAAACACCAAAAGCAAAGTGATATCCAAAGGAATATCAGCCGGTAAATCAAATAATAATTACAGGGGTCTGATTCAGATAAATAAGTCTGCAAAAGGGGCTTCAAATTATACCCAATGTGATTCGATGCTGATTGGTGACGCGTGTAATGCAAATACCTTTCCTTATATAGATGTAAAAAATGGGTCATCACGGGTAGAGCATGAGGCGTCCACATCCAAGATAAGAGAAGATCAGCTGTTTTACTTTCTTCAGCGTGGAATTTCGTTGGAAGATGCGATTGGTGCCATCGTAAGTGGGTTTTGTAAGGATGTATTTGATGTGCTGCCCACTGAATTTGCAGTGGAAGCCAATCAGTTAATGAGTTTAAAGCTGGAACATTCTGTTGGATAATATTTTTGGTAAAGGAGAAGTCAAATGCTAGATATAAAAGACCTACACGTAAAAATTGATGAGAAAGAGATATTGAAAGGGTTTAATCTGAGTATAAAACCGGGTGAGATTCATGTCATTATGGGGCCCAACGGTTCGGGTAAAAGTACGTTGGCC
>JABSQL010000352.1 GCA_013215865.1 Candidatus Margulisiibacteriota bacterium | reverse complement strand
ATGCGGATGGAGCAGTTTACGATGGGGAATGGAAAGAAGGTGAAATGCATGGCAGAGGGAAAATGACATACGCAAGTGGAGCTGTTTATGATGGTGAACGGAAAAAAGGTAAAAGGCATGGTAGAGGGAAAATGACATATGCGGATGGAGAAGTTTATGATGGGGAATTTAAAAATGGCTTAAGGCACGGCGATGGGATATCTGTATATCCTGATGGTAGTGAATATAAAGTGGAATATTATTTAAATCAGTCAATAAAATCGACAAGTGAAAAAAAGGGAACAGGCTTGCATCGATTTATGATCACAGCTAATTCAAAAAATGGTCAAGTGACCTCTCAAGATATCTCATTGAAATGGATAGAAGAGAGCATGCGCGAATCTTCCAATGAAAATTCAGCAAGCGATCCTGTTTATAGAAAAATTCAAAAAAGTATAGAATCTGTTTCATTTTGTGCAAAACTGCACGACCCTAAAGAGAGAGACCGTGTAATACGTAACAGTGAAGTTACACCACAAATTATCTTGGGCGGGATGAGAAACCATGCTATTTCTTTTGTATTTTATGGAAAAAACGTGTTCATTTGTAATTCAGGATTAGGAAGTTCAGAAGTTGGAGATGAAGTTAAGCAACATGAAGGAAAGGGACGTCGAGTACAAGCAATCCTTCATTTAATATGTCAGCCAAGAGCTGTAGACAGCATTCTGAGAATTATCAACTTAGTGAGGAATTTCGAATCAAAAAAAGGCTTGCGAATGATTTATCAGGGCATAAAAGCACTAGAAAATGTATCTGTGTGTAAAGACTCTAGATTTCCATTGAAAGGTGTTCGGCAAAGAGGGCCTACATGTGCTTTTAGAGCCCCCTGCTTTGCTCTGAAGATGGCTGGCTGCCTTGAGACAGACAAACAACTAAAAAACAAATTGAAAAGAACACCCACGCAAGATGAGATAAAAGAAGATTTTGAGGGTCGTCCAGGCGGGATATATCACCTAATCAGTAAAAAGAATATGCGGAAAATATCTTGCGAATATTACATTCAAACTAAGTTAAATATTGACCCGAATTATTCACCTATCAACGACACAGATGTATTTGGATGTGATTTAAGTATAAAGAGTGAGGATGATAAAATTATTGAGAAAAAGATATTAGATCTGATGATTAAAATCTGGACTAAGTTACGAAAGACAACATCAACTATTGTAGAATCTATCAAGCCTTTAAGTTCTGGTAGCGTAGTATTCAGCAAACCCGCTATAAATTTGATTCTTGATTTATGCAAAGATGATTACAATCAATTGCTTGCGAAGATGATGAATTTATTGGAGACTGGGGATCTAGGGCAAAAAGTATTTGCTTTAAAGATATATCAAGAACTATCAGCGAGAATGGATTGTCAAGAAAAACTTATAAAACATCCTTTTTTTAAAAGTGGTATTAATGATCTATTAAATCATGATGATATTGATGTGAAGAAAGCAGGTTTAAAAATGCTTCATGATATATTCGATAACGAAATGAATCATTCTATACTGGTAAAAAACGACCAACTGATTCCAATTTTAACTTCTATATTAAAATCAAAAGACGATTTTCTACGAAATGATTCATTATTTATGATCTATAATTTATCATCGATTAAAGCAAGTTATAAATTGTTTAGCAAACAACCAGAATTGTTGAGATGTCTCATTGATGAAATGGCCTCCGAAAATATAGGTTTTAAGCAGAGGGCTGAACTGACATTTAATGAGCTATTCTTTAATAGCGAACTCTGTAGAGAAAGCTTTTGCAGTTTAGCGAATCTACGTTCAAGTCTAGTAAAATTAGACGGACAAGAATCAATATGGAATCAGGGTTTAGCTAGTAGAGCCCTTATGGAGCTATCAAAAGTAAACGATAGTATCTGATTGATGAACCCCCAAATATATCGTTGGGATTGCTAAATATAGATGTACATCCCACATTTAACCCTAGATAATTAATTGTGAAGGGGAATTTAGGGGGTTTTTGCCCGTGCCTTCCCCCCAGGTATTCAGGAGGTGTTCGCTTTGCGGAGTCCCCTCAAAAAGTCGCTTTAACAGAGCCTCCTTTAATGGTGCATTGGCATCCTAATCTGCGGTTACCTTCCATGCCCAAATCCAGCTCTTCTTCAGTCGGCGGCGATAAATTATCCATTCCTTCTAAAACTTCTATCTCACAGGTGCCACAAACACCGTTGGTACACCCAATAGGCACACCCAATTCTTCAATGGTATCTAGTATTTTGTCCCCATCTGCAACTTCTGCTTCGTCATCATTTAAAATAAATTTTGCCATATGTCACCTCAAAGTGGAAACGTGAATAAAACGGTAGAGTATATCATTGCATAATTATTCGTCAATCTCTATAATTTTATCATGAAAAGAGTGGTTCCTTTTAAATTGCCTATTGTTGACGGCTATATGTGTGTGAATATGGAAGATAAATTAACATCTATACACTTTCAGTTGCCTGTTCCTTCTGGGTTAAAATTACACTGTGACCCCCAATTCATGCAAAACATGCAGATGTTTTTAACAGACGTGTATCATCACTCTCTGATTCAAATTCCATTAGATATAGTCGACATAGAAGGAATTACGCCTTTCCAGTTACAGGTGTATCATACCCTGATTCAATGCCCGCGTGGGGCTGTCATGACCTATGGTGAATTATCAGAGAAAAGTGGTTTTGGTCTTGCAGCACGTGCTGTTGGAACCGCAATGGCAAAGAATCCACTGCCGCTTCTCATCCCCTGTCATCGGGTGATTCAATCATCTGGAGAGTTGGGTCAGTATAACGGTGGCAAAGATCTCAAAAGGGCTTTCTTAGAAAACGAAGGGGCTACACTGCCTTAGAAAAAGCGGGTTCTTGTTTCTGATGGGGTAAATATGCATCAAATCCCATACAAATGAGACGCACAAAAAGCCTTCCCTTCTCAGATGCAATCAATACGGATGATTTTTCAATCAATAACCCTTCTGATTTACACCATTTTAAATGGTCTGTTTCTTTCTCGAAATAAGAACGAAAAGAAATACCGAATATACTTTCAAATTGTTGGGTATCTACTAAAAAAGAACACATCAACTGTTGAATCACCCATTGTCTGATTCGGTCATCTTGGGTGAGAGACTTCCCCCTTGATACAGGCAATAAACCAGAATCTAATGTTGAGTAATAGGTTTTGATATCTTTGGTATTTTGGATAAAAGTGTGATCAACGAGGCCAATCGCTGAAGTGCCCATGCCCAAGTAGTCATCGGCAGGTTTGAGCGTATATCCCATAAAATTTCGATGCAATTTCCCTGTTTTAAATGCCTTTGCCATGTCATCACTCTCTTTTGCAAAATGGTCCATCGCAATCGCCTGATAACCTGACGCTGTTAATTGTTTTGTTGCCATCATAAATATAGACATTTTTTGTTGACTTTCAGGAAGGTCTTTTTCTCTGATTAAAGACTGATGGGATTTCAGCCAAGGCACATGGGCATAACTGTACAAGGCAATTCGATCAGGGCTGAGGGTGACGATTTTTTCAATGGTATCTGAAAAGGTTTCTGTGGTTTGAAAAGGAAGCCCATAAATTAAATCACAATTGATGGATTCAAACTGTAATGACCTGGCCTGTTCAATAAGGGTTTGGATATCTTCATAGGGTTGTATCCGGTTAACGGCTTTTTGAACAATGGGGTTAAAATCCTGAATGCCCATCGATAATCGGTTAAAACCAACTTCCTTCAAATGCGCCAGTTGTGGTGGCGTAATGACTCTGGGGTCAATCTCAATCGCTATTTCAGCCGTAGGATCAAAATCAAAATGGGTGGATACCATCTCCATGAGCCGTTGCATTTGGTCTATTGTCAGAAAATTAGGGGTCCCCCCCCCTATATGAAATTGTTTGAGAAGGGGTTTTCGCTTCATATGGCCTCTTGTAATGTCCATTTCTTTTTCAAGATAATCCAAATACTTGTCTCCCGTTTGGGGGTTGTCTTTCCGAATAATGACGTTACATCCACAGTAGTAACACATCGACTGACAAAAAGGGATGTGAATATATAGCGACAAGGTGCGGTTAGACTGGCCAAACCGATGTATGGCATCCGCAGCCCTAGACTCAGGAAATTGATCTTCCCATTCGGGTGCAGTTGGGTAACTGGTATACCTGGGCCCAGGAATATTATATTTTTCGATATCAGATCTTAAGAGGGTCATTTTCGAAACGCCTTTACGGTATCTACCACCAAACGAACCTTGTCCAAGGTGCACGACAAACAACACGGCGCATATACATATACGATGGAAATAACAACAATGCGAAAAACACACAACACGCAATGTGCGACCGATTCGAGTTTTCGGTGGTTAGCCACCGCACTCCGGTCAGGTATGGCCCTAACACGGGGCTACGAATGACCGGAATGCGGTGAATGTCCGATCAAGTATCACTACGGCATAGGTAT
>JABSQL010000351.1 GCA_013215865.1 Candidatus Margulisiibacteriota bacterium | reverse complement strand
TCGCTTGATGAACTGTATAAGATAAGTATGACCGGTATAACATTAAGAATGCGTTCATCGCGTTAATCGCATAGCGCAACCCTGTTTGAGAGAAATCATCAAAATCATGTTGGTAGCCATGTACTTCTGGATTCATTGGCTCATGTTTATCTTGATTATTGAGTACAGGACCTTCTGTGTGTGGCACATTGGTTTCGTAATACCGGGGGATATAAGGATTTGACCCTGATGTGGTATCTTTTGGATTTTCCAAGGTATCATTTGGGTATTCAACACCATCAATACCCGTTGAAAATATGATACTCCCAACCAAAATAACCACGATAATAAATTTCAATATTTTGACCTTTCTATAAGTTTTTAAATCGTTTCTTAATTTGTTCTTTTTTCTTCGCCAAGTTTTCTAATTGATACACAAATGCCAATACTTCCGCAACAAGTCCATACAGTTGAGCGGGTATCTCTGTATCCATTTCCAACTTCGACAATAATGCCACTAACGTTGGGTCTTCATATAACGGCACTTTATGCTCTTCTGCAAGCTTGACAATTTCCTCAGCTATAGACCCCTTTCCAGAAACCAATATTTTGGGCGCCACATCTGATTTAATATTATATTTAACCGCAGCCGCTAATAGGTTCTCTTTATTCTCAATATTGAGCTCATCCAGTCGTTTTCTGATTTTTGGCTTTTTCTTGCGTTTCAGAAATGGTGATTCTTCAGCCATTATACTTCCGTGTTGATCCGCTTGTACCCGTCTAAGTCAAGCTTTGGCAATATATATTTGTTAACGTCTACTTTTTTCATAACCGCTTTAAGTCCTATCATGACATAATCAATGGCTTCCATTTGATCTTTTAAATTCTTTGTATTTAATTCTATAATTTTTTTGGTTTTTTCACGTTGAGAATTAAAAATGTACCAGACGCGCTTATCCTTCACGACAATCTCTATAGTCAGCTCCCCAAGATCCACCGTTTCCAGCCTGAGTATAATCTTTGTTTTTTCTGGATCAATGCGACCTTCTTCGTCATTTTCATCTTTTTTAACCAGAATATCAATGTTTGATACCTGCTTAGCCATCAAATTGGGAATTTGCCAAAAAGCAAAATTCTCTGGCAATTCAGAACTGGACCGTTCTGAACTCCGAGATAAAATAGACTGGGATGCCATATTCCCCATAAACCCAGATAACTGCTTCTCCAGTGTATTAATTTTCTCTTTCAGTTCCATTGCTTCCTTTGATTTTCCTTTACCTGAATCATCTAATTTCTTTTCAATTCCTTTTAGAAAGTTCAAAAGCGCATTCACATCTTTAAGGAGTTCCCCACGCTTCATTTTAGCAGGTATGAGCGCATCTTCTTTTTTGCCCTTTTTGGAAAATTTCTTTAGCTCTTCGTCTAAGGTTGAAAGAATCTGGGCCAAACTACTCGCTAAACCAGGATTTAAAAGCTGCTGATTTTGACTGATCACTGAATTCAATTGAGACATGGCCATCTGAAGCTGAAGGGTTTGTGCCTGCAACTTGGGATTCTCTGCCAAGAAAGATGACAGAAAATCAACAGATTTAGAGGATTCTTTTAATCCTTTAGATAAAGATACTACCGCTGACTCCATGGCGTTCTTTTGTTTTTTACCTTTCAGCAGTTTGAATAACGCTTCGAAATTGCCTTCAGACAATTCAACACCAAATTGCATCATGGAAGAAGCAAGCTGTTGATTTTCTTTTGTACTTGGAATATTGAGTTTCAGTAACTGTTCAACCACATCAGACATTGACATGGGCCTTGCAGTTGTTTCCTGAGCCTGAGCTGCAGTCGCTTGAGCTGCAGAAGAAGATGCGGCTGTAGAAGCCGCTTGTGCAGCAGAAGATGACGTAGAAATACTGGTTGTAGATGCCTGTGATTCTTCGCTTGATTGTGATTGCTGAACAGATTCAGACTGCTTTGTTTTTTCTTTCGTAGTGGGCCATATAACGGGTGCACCCGGATGGATACCACCACCACTACCTTTATTAATACTGGACATAATATACCCCTATTATAGTATATTCCCCTCATTTAGGGTAACGAAACCTTCATTCTTTATCTTGTACGAATTATTACTGGTATTTAAAGTGAACTATGATATAGTAACTTCCCACATGAAAATTGCAAAAGAAGGTTTTATATTTATTTCTATTTTTGCCATTTTATCCGTCATTTTATTCGGTTTAAAATTCACTATCAGTGGCGCTATTTCTCTGATTATTGCTCTATTTATGTGTTGTTTTTTTAGAGACCCCAAAAGAATCATTCCTACAGATCCTAAGGCTGTATTATCACCTGCAGATGGCACCATCACTGACATCAAAGAAACCACATTTGAAGGCAAACCCTATCATCAAATTGTAATATTTTTATCTGTATTTAATGTCCATATTAACCGTATCCCATTTAAAGGAACCGTACGATCTAAAACCTATACACGCGGCAAATTTCATGCGGCATTTATCAAAGATATCGATATGAAAAATGAACGTATGGAAACGGTTTTAGATACTCATGAAGGACCCATGAAGGTTGTCCAAATCGCGGGATTACTGGCCAGACGGATTGTGAATTATCTAAATAAGAATGAGCCCGTTTCTGCAGGCTCAAAATTTGGGATTATCAAGTTCTCCTCTCGTACAGATTTATATGTTCCTAAAAATGCGAATATCTTGATTCAAAAAGGCCAATCAGTGAAGGGCGGCCAAACCATTCTCGCTCAGTTTTAACAAAACCCTGTCTTTAATTTGTTTTGTAAGGGTTTTCGACCGAAGCTCCTGACCCACTATTTCTGACACAATTCCAATCAATCGGGTGGAACTGGTCAAAAAAACCTCATCATATGTCTCTAGAGTGTCTTTATGAATTTTCTCTTCAACCACTTCTACCTGTAACTGCTTTTGTTGATCGAGGATCCATTGGCGGGTAACACCCGGTAAAATATGGTGAACAGGCGGTGTATAAAGCGTCTCCCCCTTTGCAAAAAAAACATTGGCATATGACGCTTCCAATATAAAGCCATCCGAATCATATAAAATAACATCATCAGTCTTCATACCCAGCCGTTCTACATAGGCTTTTATATATCCTTTGGTTTTATGTTCATTTAACCAAGAACTGGGGACGGTTTCTTGTTTGAGCTCCACTGTAAGGGTTTCCTCATGATAGTTATCAGGCAAGGATCTTAGCATCATCATTAGATTTGGTTTGTGACTACCTGGCGTGAGATACCCATTCATTCGGGCCCGTTTCACATTGTTTTGGAGGATCAAATTAGAAACCATTTTTCCAACATCTCGTAGTGTATAAGGAAATTCTAATTTAAACGCATCGGCACTTTTCTTCATTCTATCAACATGATCATCTAATAAAACAGGCTGTCCATTTTCAATCAAAACAGTTTCAAATAACCCTGTGCCCAATAAATACCCCGGATCTTCAAAAGGAAAGCTTAGGGTTTCTTTCGAAACTATTTCTAAATTAAAAGCGATATACTGTAATACCTCATTCATGATAATGATGCTCAGTTTGAAATGCATGAATTGTTGACAGCATTCCCTCTGCCTTATAACACGTTTCTTCGTACTCACTTTCAGGATTGGAATCTGCAACAATGCCCCCTCCCACATGAAAATAGAGACTATTTTTATCTATATACATCGTTCTAATCGCAATATTAAAATCCATGTTCCCATTAAACCCTATATACCCCATCATGCCAGTGTACACATTTCGTGATACCGTCTCAACTTCATTTATAAGCTGGGCAGACCTGATTTTGGGAGTCCCCGTCACAGACCCCCCTGGAATAAGGGTCTTCATCACTTCTAACCCCACAATACCTGGTTTTAATTTGCCTTCAATAGAACCCACCAATTGAAAAACATTTGAATATGTTTCGACTTTAACCAACTTAGGCACGCTAATAGATCCCCATTTACATAAATGACCCAAATCATGACGCATTAGATCTATAATCATTAATAGTTCTGCATTATCTTTTTCAGACTCTATCAACATTCGCTTGTTTTCAATATCGGCTTCTGGAGTGGAACCTCTTGGGGCAGTCCCTTTGATTGGGTTTACTTGAATATGGTTTCCCTGGACACGAACAAACCGCTCTGGGGAACTGCTCAAAATATGCTGACGGGATAGATTGAAATAAGCAGAGAAAGGGGCCGGACTTTGCTGTCTGAGTGCTCTGTACAGCCGGAGGGGAGAACCCTCTATGCTCCCTTGGTACCGATAAGAAATATTGGCTTGATAGATATCGCCCTCTTTAATATGCTTTTTTACTTTTATAATTTTATCCAAATACTCTGATTTGGACATACTGGGGGATACAGGTCCACATACCACACTGTCATCTCGCACCCAACTTTGGTGCATAAGAGATTCTAAAACAACATTTTCTGATTTATCTGATTCTAAAGAAACAAGCCACTTTCGTTCCAAAATATGATCAATAACAATAAATGTTGAATAAAAACCCCACCACATTTCTGGTAATGGCCCTTTATCTTCTAAATAAGAAAAGTCATGTATATATCGTGCAGCTTCGTAAGAAAAATACCCAATCGCCCCCCCTGAAAAAGGCAACTCTATAGCCTTATAGCGGCTAGCATATTTCTCTATTTCTGTTTGCAATATCTCAAAAGGGTTTCCTTCTATTTCGAAAGAATGGTCACCTTCTATACGTGTAATAACCCCTTTTTCTACCTTTAATATTAGAAAAGGAGACATCCCCATAATGGACAAATCTCGATTCTGTGACCCTAAGTCTGAACTATCTAAATACACAAAATAAGGGGTACTGCCCAAGCATTTGAGAATATGATCTTCAGAAAAATGAGAAATGTCTATCATTTTTGTCTCTAGTCGAGTTTTAGGATAGACATAAACGCTTCCTTGGGAACATGCACTGAGCCAATCTGTTTCATTTTCTTTTTCCCCTTTTTTTGATTTTCCCTCAATTTGTTTTTGCGAGTAATGTCACCACCATAACATTTTCCAGCCACATCTTTTCCCATCGAGCCAATGGACTCCCTAGCAATAACCTTACCACCAATGGCCCCTTGTATGGCCACGACAAATAACTGTCTTGGTACAATTTCTTTTAGCTTTATAGCCAATTTTCGAGCCAATCCCGGGGCCTTATCTCTATGGGAAATAAAGGATAAAGCATCAACAATCTCCCCACTTATGAGCATGTCTACTTTCACAAGTTTGGTTTCTTGATACCCCTCTAACCAATAGTCCATACTGGCATACCCTTTGGTTCTTGATTTCAACTTATCAAAATACTGGGTAATAATTTCATTCAAAGGGATAGAAAAAATTAAGTTCTGGCGTTTTGAGTCTATAAATTCTGATTTAATATAAATAGCTCTATGTTCTTTGCTCAGTTCCATCACTGCCCCCATATAGTCATTGGGTGCGATAACAGATAGGCCCACAAAGGGTTCCTCCATTTTATCTATCTGCTGAGGTAGTGGAAAATCATTTGGGTTGTCAATCATGATAACTTCCCCATTGGTTTTGGAAATTTTATAGGTCACATTTGGCGCAGTCGCCACAATATCAATACCAAATTCACGCTCTAAACGTTCTTGAATAATCTCGAGATGCAATAACCCCAAAAAACCGCAACGATACCCAAAACCAAGGGCTTGGGATTACTCAGGA